>NZ_JBNQTI010000184.1:0-16237 GCF_050325825.1 Kitasatospora sp. LaBMicrA B282 | reverse complement strand
CTCTCCCCTTCTTCGTTTTCTCCCCTCCCTTCCCTTTTCGGCAACACCGTGCGCCCCCCCCCAGCACTGCGGCCCGGCGGCGCTGGCGGCGCGAGTTGAACCGCGCCTGGGCCGGGATCCGGCCGGGCGGGGTGGCGGCCAGGTCGGCCAGCCGCGCGGCGGCCCGGGCCAGTTCGGCGAGCAGCCGGCGCCGCCGGGCCGGGTCGGCGGTGTGGGTGAGGGCGGCGTGGACGCCCTCGATCTCGGCCACGGCGGCGGCCAGGCGCAGGGCGGCGTTGTCGGTGGGGGTGCGGTCCCCCCGCGAGGTGGTCAGTGTCGTTCCTTTCGCCGGACGGCCGGGGTGGCCGTCGTCGGAGCCCGGTCAGCCGTAGCTGAGGCCGGTGCAGAGGTCCGCATCGGCGGGGCGGGTGTTCTGGGTGATGCCGTCGGGCACGGAGCCGGCCGAGGGGCCCGGGGAGGGGCTGCCGGACGGCCGGGTGGCCGGGGCGCCGCTGGTCGTCGGGTGCCCGTCGACGGGGCTGCCGGACGCCTGGGCGGCGGCGGTGGCCTCGTAGTCGGCACCGAGGGTGACGGTCAGTGCGGCGGACTCGGGGTCGGCGCGCAGCTGGGCGCCGGGGAAGAACTGGGCGAGCTGTTCGGCGTCGGCCTGGTGGCCCGCGGCGTAGCCGATGGTGGTGACGGCGTGGTCGATGCCGTCGGGGTCGGCGGTGGCGTTCCGGTAGCCCCGCTCGGTCAGGTCGTGGGCGGCCCGCACGGCCAGACCGGCGGTGGAGGTCCCGTTCTGCACGGCGATCGGCACCGTGAAGTCGGCCACCTGGGTGGGGCGCACGGTGCTGGGGGCGGCCTCCCGACCGGTGCTCCGGCCATCCAGTGTGCGGTCCTGGCGCAACAGCGTCCACAGGGTATCCGCGTCGGGGTGGACCAGGGCGACCCGGTCGCCGGCGTACCGCCAGGGCACGGTGACGAACTGGATGTCGGCCAGCTTGACGCCGCGCAGCGACTGGACGAACGAGGCCAGCTTCATCGCGCTGCCCAGCCCCGCGTCGACGGTGAGCGAGCGGGTCGCCGCGTCGGCCAGCGGCAGCACCGTGGTCAGGTCGAAGCCCCGGCCCTGCACCTTCTGGATCAGGGCCGACAGGAAGGCCTGCTGACGCTTCATCCGGCCGATGTCCGAGCCGTCCCCGAGTCCGTGCCGGGCCCGCACGTAGGCCAGCGCCTGGGTGCCCGAGACGGTCTGCCGGCCCTTCCTCAGGTGGATGCCGTAGCTGTCCACGTCGTTCGGCACGCAGACCGGGACGCCGCCGACCGCGGTGGTCATCGCGGCGAACCCCTTGAAGTCGATCACGATGGTGTGGTCGACCCGCAGGCCGGTGAGCGCCTCCACGGTGTTCTGCGAGCAGGCCGGGTTGCCGTTCGGGCCGCCGCCGAGGGCGAAGGCGGAGTTGAACATCTGGGCGTGCTGCGGGGCGGTCCAACTGCCGCCCGGCAGCAGGCAGGGCGGGATGTCCACCAGCGAGTCGCGCGGGATCGAGACCCCGACGGCGTGCCGGTGGTCGGCGTAGACGTGCAGCAGGATCGCGGTGTCGGAGTTGCCCCCGCCCGGCTCGCCGCCGGCCAGTTCGTCGTTGCCGTTGCTCCGGCTGTCCGAGCCCAGCAGCAGGACGTTGACCGGCACGGCACCGGAGGCGTCGCTGGGGCCGGTGGGCGGGCGGCTGGCCCACACCCCGGCGTTGCTGAAGACGCTCAGGTTGCCGTCGAGCCGTTCGTAGAACCAGAAGCCGGCCCCGGCCGTGGCGAGCACCAGGCTCGCGGCGGTCACCGCGGCGATCCTGGCGACACGGTGCCGGTGCGGGGGCGGGCCGTCGGGCCCACCGCCTAAGCTGAGTCGATCGGGTGCGGGGCACGCGTCCGGTTGCGCGCGCCGGTCCTCTGGATCGGTCATCGGGCGTCTCCGTGCGGTCGCCGGCGAGCCGGGGTGGGGTGCTCGATAAGACGGCTCGGTCGGGTGACCGGTTGCACAGTTGCGCAATTTAGCAAGTATTGGCCATGGAGCGCTCCCTTGGCAACGCCGCCAGACGGGTGGCCGGCCGTGGCGCTCGAGTGGTGATCATCCGGCCGCCGCCGGTGGTGGTTCCGGGCGGCGCCGGGCCGACTGCCGGGGTCGTGGCGATCGACCCCGGCAGCCGAGCCGCCGTCAGAATCCGGCGGGCGGGGTGCCGTTCTGCTCCGGGTGCGGCGGGTAGTTCAGTGCGGAGCCGGAGAGGTACTCGGGCTGCGAGCCGGTGGGGAAGCCGGGCTGACCGCCCGTCGGGTACCCGGTCTGACCATCCGTCGGGTAGCCCGGCTGACCACCCGGGTAGCCGGCGCCGGCCGGGTAGGCCTGGGCGGGGTAGCCCTGCTGGGCGGGCTGCTGGAGCGGCAGCTGCCCCGGCGCCGCCGGCGTCGCGCCGGCCGGGTAGCCGGCGGCCCAGCCGGCCGGTGGGTAGCCCGGGTTCGACTGCTGCTGCTCGCCCGGCGCACCGGTGCCGCCCGGCAGCCCGCCGGGGTGGCCGGCGCCCGGCTGCTCCGCCGGGGTGGCCCCGGGAACGCCGCCCTGGCTGCCCGGCCGGGCCTTGCCGAGCACCGTGGTCGCCGCCGAACCGGGCACCGCGGCCCCGGCCGCCGGGTCCTCCGCCCCGGCGGGGCCGGACTTGCTCGCCGTCCCGTGCACGGTCGCCGCCCCGTACGGCGGCGGGGTGGCCCCGCCGGCCTGGCCGGGCAGCGCGGCGCCGTCCTCGCCCTGGGCGGGCACGCTCGGCTTGGGCGGGGCGATGGTGCCGGTGGGCTCCGGGTCCGGCTCCAGCTCGGTGCGCCCGGCCGCGTCGCTCAGCTTGATCATCAGGGCCGTGAGCAGCCAGTTGGCCAGGGTGGAGGAGCCACCGGCGGCCAGGAAGGGCAGCGCCTTGCCGGTCAGCGGCAGCAGCCCGCTGACACCGCCGACGACCACGAAGACCTGCAGCGCCACCGCGCTGGCCAGCCCGGTCGCGAGCAGCTTGCCGAACGGGTCGGAGAGGCCGATCGCGGTCTTCAGGCCGCGCTGCACGAAGAGCCCGTAGACCATCAGCACCGCGATCACCCCGGCCAGGCCCAGCTCCTCGCCGACCGTGGTGAAGATGAAGTCGCTGCGCCCGGCGAAGCCGACCAGCCACGGGTAGCCCTGGCCCAGCCCGGTCCCCACGATGTGGCCGCTGCCGAAGCTGAACAGCGCCTCGGCCTGCTGGTTGGAGGTGACCGCGCCGCTGCCCGGCGGGTTGGTCTTGTAGTAGTCCAGCGGGTTCAGCCAGGCGGTCACGCGCCCGTGCACGTGCGGCTCCAGGGTGCCGACCACGGCCGCGCCGCCGACCGCCATGATCAGACCGATCACCACCCAGCTGGTCCGCTCGGTGGCCACGTAGAGCATGACGATGAAGACGCCGAAGAAGATCAGCGAGGTGCCCAGGTCGCGCTCGAAGATCAGCACCAGCAGGCTGATCATCCAGATCGCCAGCACCGGCGCGGCGTTGCGCCCGCGCGGCAGGCTCAGCCCCCACACCTTGCGGCCGACCAGGGCCAGCGCGTCCCGGCTGACCATCAGGTACCCGGCGAAGAAGACGCAGATCGCCAGCTTGACGAACTCGTCCGGCTCGACCTGGATGCCGGGCAGGTGGATCCACCGCTTGGCGCCGAAGTCGTCGCCGGGGAAGAAGGCGGGCGCGGCCAGCAGGATCAGCGCGCCGATCATCAGGATGTAGATGTAGCGCTGGAAGAACCGGTGGTGCTTGACGAAGACCAGCACGCTGAGCGAGGCCGGCACCGCCAGGAAGACCCACATCACCTGGGACGGCGCCACCGGCGCCTTCTCGTAGTTGAAGGTTCCGACGATCTTGTAGGACTCGTCGAGCCGGTTGAGCAGCACCACGCCCAGGCCGGTGAGCAGGGTCGCGCACGGCAGGATCAGCGGGTCCGCGTACCTGGCCCACCTGCGGATCACCAGGTGCGCCCCGACCGTCAGCGCGGTGAACGAGACGCCGTAGACCAGCAGCCCCGGCGGGAGCTTGTCGTTCATCGCCTCATCGGCCGAGATGTAGGCGAAGAAGCAGACCGCGAGGGCGAAGCCGAGCATCGCCAGCTCGATGTTGCGGCGTTTGTCCGCGCCGCGCTGGCCCTCGGTCCGCTGGCTGCCTATCACACGAACTCCCCACCGGCACGGCACTCTGGATCGCCGAATTCTTGCACGACCTGAGGGTCCACCGGTCCACCGGTCCGCCCGCGCCCTCCTATAAGGGGAGCGTGCTGCACTGCCTGCACGCCCCGAGGAGGCGCCGCTAGACTGAGCGCCTTCACGAACGGGAGAGGGCGGGCACCAGGATGACGGGCGTTGGCGGGCGCGACGACCCGGCTCCGGAGCTGCTGCAGCAGGCGGCCGCCTCGTTCGGCCTGCTCGCCTCCACCATGCGCCTGCACATCGTCTGGGTGCTCAGCCAGGGCGAGGCCGACGTCGGCACGCTGGCCGAGCGGGTCGGCGGCACGCTGCAGGCGGTCAGCCAGCACCTGGCCAAGCTCAAGCTGGCCGGCATGGTGGTCAACCGCCGCGAGGGCCGCCGCCAGGTCTACGAGGTGGACGACCCGCAGGTGGCCACCCTGGTCCGGCTGATGATCGAGAAGCTCGACGCCGGCGAGGCGCCGCAGCTGCCGGCCCGGGCCGTCGGCGGTGAGCTGTTCCGGTTCCGGAGCAGCGGTGCCTGAGCGCGGCGCGCGGCTGCTCCCGCTGCCGACCGCCGACCGGGGACGGCAGCAGCCCGCCGACCGCACCACCCCCGTCGCCCCGGTGGACGACCCGGCCGGGCTGAGCCGGCACGCCGCGCTGCGCGCGCTGGCCAGCACCCCGCGCGGCCTCACCGAGGGCGAGGCGGAGACCCGGCTCGCCGAGCTCGGCGAGAACCTGGTGCTCCCGCTGCCCGAGCCGACCCCGGCCCGCCGGCTGCGCTCGGCCCTCGCCGACCCCTTCACCGCCCTGCTCGCCGTGCTGGCCGGCGTCTGCGCGCTGAACGGCTCCTGGGGCAGCACGGCGATAATCGCCGCCCTGGTCCTGGCCGGCTGCCTGCTGCGGCTGCACGGCGAGCGCCGCTCGACGGCTGCGCTGCGCAGCCTGCGGGCGCTGGCACCGAGCACCGCCACCGTGCTGCGCCGGGCCGAGCCGGGCGGACTGCCGCTGGCCCGGGAGATCCCCACCGAGCAGCTCGTCCCGGGCGACGTGGTGCGGCTGGCGGCCGGCGACGCGGTGCCGGCCGACCTGCGGCTGCTGCGGGCCGAGGGCCTGACGGTGGACCAGTCCGCGCTCACCGGGGAGAGCACGCCGGTGCCGCGCGCGGCCGTGGACCTGCCGCCGGCCGAGCCGGCCGCCGGCCCGTTCGGGGCGCCGCAGCTCTGCTTCGCCGGTTCCACCGTGGTCACCGGCTCCGGCACCGCGCTGGTGCTGGCCACCGGGCCCGCCACCCGGTTCGGTGCGGCGCACGCGCTGCCGACGGCCGGGCGCGCCCCGCGCCCGGCGCCGGGCCCCTCGGCCGGCGAGCGCGGGATGCGCCGGGCGGTGCTGGTGCTGATCGTCTTCATGCTCGCCGTGGTGCCGCTCACCATCGGCACCGACACGCTGCTGCACGGCTGGAGCGGCGGGCTGCTGCCGTTCGCGGTGGCCGCCGCGGTCGGCCTGACCCCGGAACTGCTGCCGCTGGTGGTCAGCTCGGTCCTGGGCCGGGGCAGCCGGCGGCTGGCCCAGGACGGCCTGCCGGTGCGCCGGCTGGCGGCGGTCGGCGAGCTGGGCGCGCTGGACGTGCTCTGCCTGGACAAGACCGGCACCCTGACCACCGGCCGGCCGGTGGTGGCCGGCTCGCTGGACGGGGCCGGCCGGCCCGACCAGGAGGCGCTGCGCTGGGCCGCGGTGGTCGCCGAGGCCGCGCTGCTGCACGAGGAGCCCGGACTGCTCGACCCGCTGGACGAGGCGCTGCTGGGCGCCGCGGACGAGGCCGGGCTGCTGGACGGGCCGCCGCCCACGGTGCTGGAGGTGCTGCCGTTCGACCCGGTGCGCCGTCGGTCGGGCGCGTTGCTGCGTGGGCCCGGCCCGCGGGCCGGAGCCCGGGTGCTGCTGCTCAAGGGCGCGCCGGAGGAACTGCTGGAGCGCTGCGACCGGGCGGCCGACGGCACCGCGCTGGACCCGGCCGCCCGGGCGGAGCTCGACCGGCTGGTCGCCGAGCGGGCCGGGCAGGGCCTGCGGCTGCTCGCGGTGGCCCGGGCCGAGGGCGGGCCGCGGCTCGGACCGCACCGGCCGGCCGACGAGGCGGGGCTGACCCTGGTCGGCTTCGTCGAGCTGCTGGACGAGCCCGCCGACTCGGCGGCCCCGGCGCTGGCCCTGCTGCGCGAGTCCGGGGTGGCCCTGACCGTGGTGACCGGCGACCACCCGGGCACCGCGGTGCGGCTGGCCGAGCGGCTGGGGCTGCCGGTGGGCCGGGTGCTGCTCGGCGACCGGCTGGCCGGGCTCGAACCGGCGGAGATCGCCGCCCTCGGCGTCGCCGGCGCGGTCTTCGCCCGCTGCACCCCGGAGCAGAAGGCCCAGGTGGTGCGGGCGCTGCGGGAGGCCGGTCACTCGGTGGGCTTCCTCGGCGACGGGGTGAACGACGTCCCCGCGCTGCGCACCGCCGACGTCGGGATCGCCACCGCGGGCGCGGTCGGCGCCGCCCGCGAGTGGGCCGACGTGCTGCTCGGCACCCGTGACCTGGCACTGCTCGGCCGCGCCCTGGCGGTGGGCCGGGAGGCCACCGCCCGGGTCGCCGCCTACCTGCGGATCGCCCTCTCCTGCAACCTGGGCAACGTGCTCTCCATGCTGGCCGGCGGCGTGCTGCTGCCGTTCCTGCCGATGCAGCCGGCCCAGGTGCTGCTGCAGAACCTCTGCTTCGACGCGGCGCAGCTCTCCTTCGCGGTCAGCGGCCGCGCGGCCGGGCCCGGGCCCCGGCCGGTCCGGCTCCGCTGGGGGTCGCTGGCCGGCTTCGCGCTCGCCTTCGGGCTGCTCAACTCGCTCAGCGACATCGCGATGTTCGAGGCGATGCGGCAGGTCACCGACGGTTTCTCGGCCCCGGCCGCGGAGTCGATGTTCCACACCGCCTGGTTCGCCGAGAACCTGGTCACCCAGGCGATAGCGCTGCCGGTGCTGTACCGGCTGAGCCGCACCCGGCTGCGCCCGCCGCGCCCGGTGTGGTGGGCGGCGGCGCTGCTCGCGGCGGTCGGGCTGCTGCTGCCGCTCAGCCCGGTGGGCGACCGGCTCGGCTTCGAGGAGCTGCCGCTCGCCGCCTACGGCTCGCTGGGGCTGGTGGTGGCCGGGTACGCGGCGCTGCTCGGGGCCGGACGCTGGCTCTGGTGGCGGCTGAGCGAGCGGGCCCAGCAGCGGGCTCAGCAGCGGATCCAGTAGTGGACCCGGTGCGCGGACCGGCCGCCGGCGGGGGTCTGACCCGGCGCCGGGGGGTCGAGCAGCGGACCCGGCGCGCGGACCGGCTCAGGCGCCGCCGGCGCCGACCAGCATCCGGTGCAGCAGGTCGCGCAGCGTGCTGCGCTCCTCGGGGGCCAGGGTGGCCAGCGGCTCGCGGGCGAAGTTCAGCGACTCGCGCAGCTCGGCGGAGGCCGCCTGGCCCTGCTCGGTGGCGGCGACCAGCTTGACCCGGCGGTCCTGCGGGTCCGGCTGCCGGGTGACGAAGCCGCGGGTCTCCAGCCGGTCCACGATCCCGGTGATGTTGGAGGGTTCGCAGCTGAGCGTCTGCGCGATCTGCCGCATCGGCATCGGGCCGCGCCGCAGCAGCGCGAGCACCTTGGCCTGGGCGCCGGTGAGGGAGCGCGCGGCGGCGGCCTCCTCGTACTCGCGGTGGAAGATCGCCACCAGGCCGGCCATGAGGTCCACCACCTCACGGGTCAGCGCGTCCTCGGGGGTCAGCTCGTCGATCGCCATGGGTCGATTCTACCTGAATATTTGACAAGATGAACCTTTCATGTCCATGGTTGCTTTACCACCTCAACCTTTCAGGTGGCAGCTACAGCTCAGGTGGAAGCAACAGCAAGGAGCAGCACGATGGCAGAGCAGTCCGTGCCCGCCACCGCCCGTGAGTGGCACCTCAAGGCCCGCCCGAACGGCTGGCCCGTCCCCTCCGACGTCGCCCTGGTCGAGGCGCCGGTCCGGGCGCCGGAGCCGGGCGAGGTCCTGGTCCGCAACGCCTACCTCTCGGTGGACCCGTACATGCGCGGCCGGATGAACGACGCGAAGTCCTACGTCCCGCCGTTCAAGCTGGACCGCCCGATGGACGGCGGCGCGGTCGGCTACGTGGTGGCCTCCGCGGCCGAGGGCTTCGAGGTCGGTGACGCGGTGCTGCACGGGCTGGGCTGGCGCGAGTACGCGACCTTCCCGGCCAAGCACGCGGTCAAGGTGGACGGCTCGCAGGCGCCGCTCTCCTACTTCCTCGGTGTGCTCGGGATGCCCGGGATGACCGCGTACGCGGGCCTGGTGGCGGTCGCCGACATCAAGGAGGGCGACAAGGTCTTCGTCTCCGGCGCGGCCGGCGCGGTCGGTTCGCTGGTCGGCCAGATCGCCCGGCTCAAGGGCGCGTCCCGGGTGGTCGGTTCGGCCGGCTCGGCGGCCAAGGTGGCCAAGCTGGTCGACGAGTACGGCTTCGACGCGGCCTTCAACTACAAGGACGGGCCGGTGCGCGAGCAGCTGGCCGCGGCCGCGCCCGAGGGCATCGACGTCTACTTCGACAACGTCGGCGGCGAGCACCTGGAGGCCGCGATCGACGCGCTGGGCGTGCACGGCCGCGCGGTGATCTGCGGTGCCATCGCCCAGTACAACGACACCGAGGCCCCGGCCGCCCCGCGCAACCTGGTGCAGGTGATCGGCAAGCGGCTGCGCCTGGAGGGCCTGCTGGTCGGCGACCACGCCGCGCTGCAGCCCCGGTTCACCGCCGAGGTGGCCGGCTGGCTGAAGGACGGCAGCCTGCACTACGACGAGACCGTGGTGGACGGCATCGAGAAGATGATGGACGCCTTCCTCGGCCTGATGCAGGGCGAGAACACCGGCAAGATGGTGGTCCGGCTGGACGCCTGACCGTGCGTCGGCCGACCTCGTCGGCCGACCCGTCGTCACCGTGCTGATCGCGCGCCCCGGTCGGGTCGACCGGGGCGCGCGGTGCTGTGCCGTGCGACCCCAAGCGGGCCGTTCCGGTCGCATCCGATGGAGCGTCAGACTGCCGCGGGTGCGGCGCGATAGCGTGGCGGGACCGCCGCAGCGCCACCAGATGGGGCCGTTCGGGGGAGAGATCCCGATCAGGGGTAGACCTGTCCCCGGAACTGACTACCATGGTTGCAGCCTGTCCGTTTTGCTCATGTTAGTGACTTATTGTCGCTCGACTTGAGTTACAGCTGAGTCGGAAACGGGCAGGAGTCGGCCAAGTGGCGCCCAGGACCAACCGGCCACCGGCACGAGGCAGCTGGGGAAGGCGACCCTCGTCCACAGCCTGGAGGTCCCGGTGACGACACGTGGAGTCCTGTACATCCACTCCGCGCCCCGCGCGCTGTGCCCGCACGTCGAATGGGCGGTGGCGGGCGTGCTCAACGTGCGGGTCAACCTCGACTGGATCCGTCAGCCGGCCGCCCCCGGCCAGTGGCGCTCCGAGCTGTCCTGGCAGGGGGAGGTGGGCACCGCCTCCAAGCTCGCCTCCGCACTGCGCGGCTGGCAGCTGATGCGGTACGAGGTGACCAGCGAGCCCTGCGCCGGTGCCGAGGGCGAGCGCTACAGCAGCACCCCCGCGCTCGGCATCTTCCACGCCGTCACCGGGATCCACGGCGACATCCTGATCCCCGAGGACCGGCTGCGCGCGGTGCTGCTGCGGGCCCGCAGCGAGGGCACCGACCTGGAGGCCGAACTCTGCCGGCTGCTCGGCAAGCCCTGGGACGACGAGCTGGAGCCGTTCCGCTACGCCGGCGAGGGCGCGCCGGTGCGCTGGCTGCACCAGGTGGTCTGACACCAGGTGGTCTGGGACGCGCGGAGGGGCCCCGCGGCTGCGGGGCCCCTCGCCGAGCGGTGCGCGGGCGTCAGACGCTGCGGAAGGCCAGCACCACGTTGTGGCCGCCGAAGCCGAACGAGTTGTTCAGCGCGGCGATCCGGCCCTCGGGCAGCGCGCGCGGCTCGAAGCGCACGATGTCCGCGTCCACCTCGTCGTCCAGGTCGTCGACGTTGATGGTCGGCGGGGCCTGGCGGTGGTGCAGCGCCAGCACGGTGGCGACCGTCTCGATGCCGCCGGCGCCGCCCAGCAGGTGGCCGGTCATCGACTTGGTGGAGGAGACGGCCACGTGGTCCAGGTGCTCGCCGAGCTCCTTGCGCAGCGCCTTGATCTCCGCGGTGTCGCCCTGCGGGGTCGAGGTGGCGTGCGCGTTGACGTGCACCACCTCGGCCTTGTCCAGGTCGGTCTGGGCGAACAGGTGGGCCAGCGCCTGGGCGATGCCCGAGCCGGTCGGCTCCGGCTGCGCGATGTGGTGGGCGTCCGAGGACAGGCCCTGGCCGACCGCCTCGCAGTACACCCGGGCGCCGCGCTTGGCTGCGTGCTCGGCCGACTCCAGCACGATCACGCCCGCGCCCTCGCCCAGCACGAAGCCGTCGCGGGCCTTGTCGAACGGGCGGGAGGCGCGCTGCGGCTCGTCGTTGTTCTTGGACATGGCCATCATGTTGGCGAAGGCCACGATCGGCAGCGGGTGGATCGCCGCCTCGGTGCCGCCGGCCACCACCACGTCGGCGCGACCGGTGCGGATCATCTCGATCGCGTAGCCGATCGCCTCCGCGCCCGAGGCGCAGGCCGAGACGGGGGTGTGCACGCCGGCCCGGGCACCGACCTCGATGCCCACGTTGGCGGACGGGCTGTTCGGCATGAGCATCGGCACGGTGTGCGGGGACACCTTGCGGACGCCCTTCTCCTTCAGCACGTCGTACTGGTCGAGCAGGGTGGTGACGCCGCCGATCCCGGAGGCGATCACGGTGCCGAGGCGCTCGGGGGCGAGCGTCGAGTCCTCGTGGGTGGCCGGCACCGGGAAACCGGCGTCGGCCCAGGCCTCGCGGGCGGCGATCAGCGCGAACTGCGCCGAGCGGTCCAGCTTGCGGGCCAGCGGCTTGGGGAGCACCTCGGTCGGTTCCACCGCGGTGCGGGCGGCGATCCGGACCGGCAGCTCGGCGGCCCACTCCTCGGTCAGCGCGCCCACGCCGGAGCGGCCGGCGAGCAGTCCCTCCCAGGTGGTGGCGGCGTCGCCGCCCAGCGGCGTGAAGGCGCCGATACCCGTGACTACCACGGTGCGGTTTTCAGCGGTCACTGGTTTCTTCTTCTCTCACGTGTGCGGGGGCGGGGCCGCCCGACCGGCGGTGGAAGGGGCCGGAGGGGGCCGTGAGGGGCCTAGCGGGGCCGGCAGGGGCCCTGGGCCCGGGGGGGGGGGGGGGGGTGCGCCGCCCCGCCCGGTGCTGATCAGGCGTTGGCGAGGATGTAGTCCACGGCGTCGCCGACGGTCTTCAGGTTCTTGACCTCGTCGTCCGGGATCTTGACCTCGAAGCGCTCCTCGGCAGCCACGACGACCTCGACCATGGACAGCGAGTCGACGTCCAGGTCATCGGTGAAGGACTTCTCGAGCTCAACGTCCTCAACCGGGATCCCGGCGATCTCGTTGACGATCTCGGCGAGACCTTCCAGGACCTCTTCCTTGGTAGCCATCTTGGCTGCTCCTCTAGGGGTGATGGTGACGCCTCGCGAGTGCTTCGGCGCCGATTGACGGTACGTAAGGCGCTATGTGTGCCTATGGGAGGGTAACGACTGCCGCGGCGTACACCAGACCCGCCCCGAACCCGATGATCAGGGCGAGGTCACCGCTCTTGGCCTCGCCGCTCTCCAGCATCCGCTCCATCGCGAGCGGGATGGAGGCCGCCGAGGTGTTGCCGGTCTCGGCGATGTCGCGGGCGACCGGCACCGATTCGGGCAGCTTGAGGGCCTTGATCATGGCGTCCGTGATGCGCATGTTGGCCTGGTGCGGGATGAACGCGCCGAGCTGGTCGGCCCGCACGCCGGCGGCGTCCAGCGCCTGCTGCGCCACCTTGGCCATCTCCCAGACGGCCCAGCGGAAGACCGGCTGGCCGTCCATCCGCAGCGCGGGCCACTGCGGGCCGGCCGTGTCGTGGTCGGCCGGGCCGTTGATCGCCTCCGGCTGGGTGAAGGCGGTGTCCCAGGCCTCGGTCTGCGAGATGACGTCCTTCTGGGTGGCGTCCGCGCCCCAGATCACCTTGCCGATGCCGGGCACCTCGGAGGGGCCCACGATGGCCGCGCCGGCGCCGTCGCCGAAGATGAAGGCGGTCGAGCGGTCGTGCTTGTCGGTGAGGTCGCTGAGCCGCTCCACCCCGATCACCAGCACGTACTCGGCGCTGCCGCCGCGGATCATGCCGTCGGCCAGGTTCAGGCCGTAGCCGAAGCCGGCGCAGGCGGCCGAGATGTCGAAGGCCGGCGCGGTCGGGCAGCCCAGCCGCAGCGCGATCTCGGTGGCGATCGCCGGGGTCTGCTTGAGGTGCGTCACGGTGGCCACGATCACGCCGCCGATCTGCGCCGGGTCGATGCCCGCCTGGGCGATCGCCTTGCCGGCGGCCTGCACCGACATCTCGGCGACGCTCTCGTCCGGGCCGGCCCAGCGGCGCGCGGTGATGCCGCTGCGGGTGCGGATCCACTCGTCCGAGGAGTCGATCCAGGTCAGCACCTCGGAGTTGGGGATCACCCGGACCGGGCGGTAGCCGCCGACCCCGAGGATCCGGGAGTGGGCGGCACCGGTGCCGGAACGGAGCTGCGGGGCGTCGGTCATGCGGGGTTCTCCTCACCGGCGTGCTCGGCCACCAGAGCCTGCGCCTTCTCCAGGTCGGCCGGGGTCTTCAGGGCCAGCGTCGCCACGCCCTTGACGTTGCGCTTCAGCAGGCCGGTCAGGGTGCCGCCGGGCGACAGCTCGATCACGCAGGTCGCGCCGAGCTGCTCGATGGTCTCCATGCACTTGTCCCAGCGGACCGGGCTGGAGACCTGCGACACCAGTCGGGCCAGCACCTCGGCGCCGGACCGGACGACCTCGCCGTCCTTGTTCGAGATGTAGGCGACGCTCGGGTCGGCCACCGTCAGGGTGGGGGCCAGCTCGGCCAGCCGGGCCACGCCCGGGGCCATGTGCTCGGTGTGGAAGGCACCGGCCACCTTGAGCGCGACCAGCTTGGCCTTGGCCGGCGGGTCGGCCCGCAGGGCCTCCAGCTGGTCCAGCGTGCCGGCCGCCACGATCTGGCCGCCGCCGTTGTTGTTCGCCGGGGTCAGGCCGTGCTCGTCGAGCTTGGCGGCGACCTCCTCGGGGTCACCGCCAAGCACGGCCAGCATGCCGGTCGCGGTGACCGCGGCGGCCTCGGCCATGGCTCGGCCGCGCTCGCGGACGAAGGCCAGCGCGTCGGTGGCGCTCAGCACGCCGGTGGCGGCCGCGGCGGTGATCTCGCCGACGCTGTGCCCGGCGAACGCGCCGACCAGCTTGCGGACCTGCTCCTCCGCCGGGAACAGCTCCCGGGCGGTCATCAGGCCGGCGGCCACCAGCAGCGGCTGGGCGACCGCGGTGTCCTTGATCTCATCGGCGTCGGCGTTGGTCCCGTAGTGCACCAGGTCCAGCCCGGCGGTTTCGGACCACGCGGTGAGCCGGTCGGTGACACCGGGCAGCTCGAGCCAAGGGGCGAGGAAGCCGGGGGTCTGGGCACCCTGTCCAGGGGCGACGATAACGAGCACGGTTCAACCCTCTCTCGCCAGGCGCCCGAGGGCGGGTAGGCGACGGTAACGAAGAAACGGACCTCGGATTGTGGGGTCTCTACAGGGTCCCCGAATCACTCCGCAGCGGACTCGAGGCGCCCCAGAGCCAGGGCAATGCGGAGCGTGAACGCCGAACGCACGTCCGAGGGGGCGTAGCCCGTGACATCAGTCACACGACGCAGCCGATAGCGCACGGTGTTCGGGTGGACGAAGAGCATCCGGGCGGCCCCCTCCAGCGAGGAGGCCTGCTCCAGGTAGACACTCAGCGTCTCCAGCAGTGCCGAGCCGGCTTCGTCCAGCGGTGTGTAGATCTCCTCCACCAGCTGGCGCCGGGCCACCTGATCGCCCGCCAACGCGCGCTCCGGCAGCAGGTCGTCCGCCAGCACCGGGCGCGGGGCGTCCGGCCAGGCGGCGCAGGCCCGCAGCCCCGCCGCCGCGGCGTGCGCCGACCGGGTGGCGGAGAGCAGGTCGCCGACGGTCGGGCCGACCACCACCGGACCCGGCGCGAACTGGCCGATCAGCGCCCGGGCGGCGTGCACCGGCTCCTTGTCGCCGCCCACCACCACGACCAGGCGCTTGCCCAGCACCCCGGTGAGCACGTGCAGCCGGGCGTACCGGGCGGCCCGCCGGATCGCCTCGACCACCGCCTCGCTGTCCCCGTCGGGGGCGCTGCCCATCACCACCCGCACCTGGCTGGGCTGGCCCCAGCCGAGCGCCGCGGCCCGGGAGAGCACGCCCTCGTCGGCGTCGCCGGAGAGCAGCGAGTTGACCACCAGGGCCTCCAGCCGGGCGTCCCAGGCGCCGCGTGCCTCGGCCGCCTGGGCGTAGACCTGGGCGGTGGCGAAGGCGATCTCACGGGCGTAGACCAGCACCGACTCGCGCATCCCGGCCTCGTCGCCGGGCGCCGCGACCTCGGGGATCGCCTCCTCCATCACTTCGATCGTGGTGCGGATCAGCTCCACGGTCTGGCGCAGCGTGATCGCCCGGGTCAGCTCGCGCGGGGCGGTGCCGAAGACGTCGGTGCTGATCGCCTGCGGGGCCTCGGGGTGGCGGTACCACTCGGTGAAGGCGGCGATGCCGGCCTGGGCGACCAGCCCGATCCAGGAGCGGTGCTCCGGCGGCATCCGGCGGTACCAGCCGAGCTGGTCGTCCATCCGGGCGATGGCCGCGGTGGCCAGCTTGCCGGCCGATTTCTCCAGCCGCTTGAGCGTGGCGGCGCGCAGCTCGGCGCGCTCGGCGGCGAGTTTGCGCTCCATGGCGGTACCGCCGGAGGTCGCGCTCTGTCTGACCGCCCGCTTGGCGGGTCGCTGGTTCTGGTCGTCGGTGGCTGAGGGGGCTGGCACAGGGACAAGCCTGCCTCACTGCGCGCCCGCTTCGCGCCCGGCCCCCGTGGCTGCGCGCTACGGTGGGCCGATGACCGACCCCGCGCGCCCCCGGGCCGACCTGCGCCGTACCGCTGAACGCTACCGCTCGCAGCCCGAACCGGGAGTCGAGACCCGGCACGCCTTCTCCTTCGCGGGGCACTACGACCCGAAGAACGTGCACTTCGGGCCGCTGCTCGCGTGCAACGAGGAGACCCTGGCCCCCGGCGCCGGGTTCGAGCCGCACCGGCACCGCGACGTGGAGATCGTCACCTGGGTGCTGGACGGGGCCCTGGCGCACCGTGACGGTGACGGGCACGCCGGGGTGGTGCGCCCGGGCATGGTGCAGCACCTGAGCGCCGGGCACGGGGTGAGCCACACCGAGCGCAACGTCGGCGGCGCGGCGGAGCCGGTCCGGTTCGTGCAGATGTGGCTGCAGCCGGACGTCTTTGGCACCGAGCCGAGCTACGGGCTGCGCCGGGTGGCGCCCGAGCCGGACGCGGTCACCCTGCTCGCCTCCGGCCTCGAGCGCGACGCCGGTGGTGAGGCGCTGCGGCTGCGCCGCTCCGACGCCGCGCTGCACCTGGTCGTCGCCGGGCCCGACCAGGCGCTGCCGGAGCTGCCCGAGGCGCCCTGGCGCTACGCCCACCTGACCGCCGGTTCGCTCGGCTACCGCACCATCCCGGGCCCGCGCGGGGTGGGCCGGTCGATGGAGCCGGGCGACAGTCTGCGGATCACCGGGGAGGCCTTCGCCGCCCCGGTGGCCGGCCCCGAGGGCGCCGAGCTGCTGCTCTGGGAGCTGCACTCGGACCTGAAGCTGGGTTAGGCCTCGGGCTGGGGCTCGACGGGCCCCGGCGGGGTGACCCCTAGGGCCTGTCTTCAAACCCCCGTCGTCCGCCCGAAGGGCGGGCGCGGCGGCGTTGGGGTGCGTGCATCGGCGGCGCCGAGGAGGGAGTCCATGCGGAGCATCGGCGACTGACGAGAAGC
>NZ_JBNQTI010000183.1:0-16388 GCF_050325825.1 Kitasatospora sp. LaBMicrA B282 | reverse complement strand
GCGCGACCGGGGCCGGCGGGGCACCCGCGTAGGTCGGGGCGGCGCTGCTCTGCTGCCAGGGGGCGGCGGGCGGCTCCGGGGCCCGGCCGTAGCCCGGCTGGGCCGGCGGCTGGGCGGCCGCCGCCGGCTCGGGCAGCTCGCTGGCCAGGGTGCGGCTGCGCACCCGGTACAGGCCGGTGTCGAGGTCGTCCGCGCGCTCCAGGTTGACCTGCAGCGGACCGAGGAAGCTGTAGCGCTGCGCCTCGGCGTACTCCAGCACCATGCCGGAGAGCTCCTGGCCGAGCTGACCCGCGTACGGGCTGAGCCGTTCGTAGTCGTGCGGACTCAGCTCGACGATGAAGTCGTTCGGCACCACGGTGCGGTCGCGGTTCCAGATGGTGGCGTTGTTGTCGCACTCGCGCTGCAGCGCGCCGGCGATCTCCACGGGCTGGACCTCGGACTTGAACACCTTGGCGAAGGTGCCGTTCACGAGACCCTCGAGTCGCTGCTCGAACTTCTTCAGGACTCCCACGGGGCACCCCCTTCCAAAGGGCTCTCGGCTGCTGGGCCGGGCCGCGTCGGGCCCGATTGCGGTACTTCCGTACTGATCGTATCCACGCGCGGGCCCGTCGTACGGTTCCCCGGCCACCCCACCGGAGCGGGTGCGCTTGCGCACACCCTGGCGGGCCGAGTGGTCCCGGTGCAACGACAGGTACCCCCGGGGGTGGCTACTCACCCCTGGCTCACCCGTTCGCCCGACCGTTCGAGTGGCGGGTGTGGGGAAGGTGTGCAGGCCGGGGCGGGGGATGGATTCGTAGGTTCCCCGCGGACCGTGCTAATGTTTTCCACGTCGGAAGGGGCGACCGAGAGGAAGCCGAAACCGAACGAGTGGGAAACGAAGCGGGTCCAAACCGGTTCGACTCCCGCCCGGGCGATCGGCTAGCATCTTCGACAACACCTTGCGCGGGTGGCGGAATAGGCAGACGCGCTGGATTCAGGTTCCAGTGCCCGAAAGGGCGTGGGGGTTCAACTCCCCCCTCGCGCACAAGGGACAGGGTCCCACCGAGATGACGGAAGTCATCGAGGTGGGGCCCTTTCTGTTTCTCCGGGCTGGGCATGTCTGCGGGCCGGTCAGGTTCCCGGGCTGGTTGCCGGGCCGGTGCCGGGCTCCTGCCGGGGCGTCAGCCCTCGCCGCGCTCCTCCTCCTCGGTGTGCTCCACGGTGATGCCGTGCTTGGTGGCGGTGCGCAGCAGGCCGGCGATCCGGCCCTGGTAGGCCTGGACGCCGTCGAGGTCGCCCTCGGCCTTCGCCAGGGCCAGTGCCTCGCGGGCCAGGGCCAGCTGCTCGCGCAGCTCCTCGTCGAAGATGTCGGTCACCTGACCAGGATCACCGCGGGCCGCGCCGGGCGCCAGCGAGGTGCCGGGCTCGGACCGGGCTCGACCGGACTCAACTGGGTTCGGCCGGGCTCACTCGCGTCCGCGCCGTCGCCGGGCCCGTTCGCCGAGCCGGCCGCGCAGCCGCTGGCCGAGCGCGGTGGCCCCCGCGGTGAGGAAGACCAGCGTGTACAGGACCTGCAGCATCACCACGATCCGGGCGCTCTGGCCGATCGGCACGATGTCGCCGTAGCCGACCGTGGCCATGGTGATCACGGTGAAGTAGAGCGCGTCGACCCGGGTGGTCAGGCCGGAGAACTCGCCGGCGTCGCGGGCCAGTGAGAGGTAGCTCACCGAGAAGACCAGCATCGCCAGGCAGCTCAGCATCGGGATGGAGAGCGCGGGCAGGCCGCGCCGGGACTCCAGCACGAGCTGCTGCACCTCGCGCAGCAGCAGGAGCCCCAGGACCGCCAGCACCACGCCGAACAGGGTCCAGCTGAGCACCGGGTGGTTCGGGCCGAAGGTGCCCAGCGGGACGGTGAAGTAGAGGGCGAACAGGACGAGCGGCGCAGCGGCCCAGAGCACCCAGGACCAGCGCCGCCGGCGGGGCGGCGACTCCATGGTCCCCAGCGTTCCCCAGCCCGGCGGTGCCCGCGCCGGTTCGCGGCCCCGGTTGGGCCGTCGGGGGGACGGGTGGGGCCACCGGGCCGGCGGTAGGTTGACGGTATGGGAGCAACAGCCATGATCCGCTCGGTGAACCTGGGCGGTGCCACCGCGACCGAGTACTCGACGCCCGGGGTGACCGGCATCGACAAGCGGCCGGTGGCGGGGCCGGTCGAGGTGGTGGCGCCGGCCGAGGGCAGCGGGCTGGTCGGGGACACCATCGGTGACCTGCGCCACCACGGCGGCCCCGAGCAGGCCGTCTACGCCTACGCCGCCGAGGACCTGGCGCGCTGGTCGGCCGAGCTGGGGCACGAGCTGGCCCCCGGGGTGTTCGGCGAGAACCTCACCACCGCCGGGCTGGACGTGAACGGCGCCCTGATCGGCGAGCAGTGGCTGATCGGCGACCGGCTGCTGCTGGAGGTCTCGGTGCCGCGGATCCCGTGCCGCACCTTCGCCGGCTGGCTGGGCGAGCAGGGCTGGGTGAAGCGCTTCACCGACCGGGCGCTGCCCGGGGCCTACCTGCGGGTGCGGCGGGCCGGCGCGGTGGGCCCGGGCGACCCGGTGCGGGTGGTGCACCGGCCCGGGCACGGGCTGGACGTGGCGACCGCGTTCCGGGCGCTGACCGGCGAGGCGGCGCTGCTGCAGCGGCTGGTCGACGTCGCCGAGCTGCCCGCCGCGACCCGGGAGAAGGCCCGCCGCCGGCTGGCCGCCCAGCAGGTGGGGGCGTGAACGGGCCGCTCGCCGGGCTGCGCGGGCAGTGGGACGTGGTCGCGGTGGTGGCGCTCGGCGGGGTGCTCGGCGCCGAGGCGCGCTACCAGGCCGGGCGGCTCTGGCCGACGCCGACCGGGACCTTCCCGTGGACCACGTTGGGGATCAACGTGCTGGGCTGCCTGGTGATCGGCGTCTTCCTGGTGGCGATCACCGAGGGGCGCCCGGCGCACCGGTTGGTCCGCCCGTTCTTCGGCACCGGGGTGCTGGGCGGGTTCACCACCTTCTCCACCTCCTGCGTGGACACCGAACGCCTGCTGGCCAGGGACGAACCGGGCACCGCCGTCGGCTACCTCGGACTCACCCTGGTGGCGGCGCTGGCCGCCGTCACCCTGGGGGCCGCGCTGGCCCGCCGGGTGCTGGTCCGAAGGACGGGTGCGTGATGAGCGGAACGAGTCCGCACGGGGTGCCGGCCGGGCCGCCGGGGGCCGCCGGGTGAGCGGGTACCTGCTGGTCGCGGTCGGGGCGCTGGTCGGGGCGCCGGCGCGCTACCTGACGGACCGGGCGGTGCAGGCCAGGCTGGGCGCGGTCTTCCCGTGGGGGACGCTGGTGGTCAACCTGGTCGGCACCGTGGTGCTGGGACTGGTGACCGGGGCGGTGCTGGCCGGGGCGGCCTCGGCCGACTGGCAGCTGCTGGTGGGCACCGGGTTCTGCGGGGCGCTGACCACCTACTCGACCTTCGGCTACGAGACGCTGCGGCTGGTGGAGAGCGGGGCGCGGCGGCACGCGGTGGCCAACGTCGGGGTGTCGCTGGTCGCCGGGCTCGGTGCGGCCTGGGTGGGGGCGGAGCTGGCGCACCTGGTCGGGTGACCGCTCGGCCGCTCGGATCTCGGCAGCTCGGGCCTCGGCTGGTCGGATCTCGGCTGGTCGGACCTCGGCCGGTCAGATGGAGAGTTCGCTCTCGATCCGGCGGGCGTGGTGGCGGGCCATGGCCAGGTTGGCGCGGGCCCGGTCGAGCACCAGGTAGAGGAAGAGCCCCTGGCCGCCCGCCCCGGTGAGCGGGCGGATCAGGTGGTACTGCCTGGTCAGCGTGGTCAGGATGTCCTCGACCAGCTCGCCGCCGGTGCGCGCCTGCTGCAGCTCGGCCGCGCGCAGGGTGGCCCGCACCACGTCGGTGCTGCCGGCGGCCGCCAGGGTCAGGTCGAGGTCGGCGGCGTGGCCCAGGCTGCCGAGGGACATCCCGCTGCCGATGTCCACCAGGGCCGCGCCGAGCGCGCCGTCGATCGCCATCGCCTCCTTGAGGGCAATCTCCACACCGGCCACCGCTACCTCCCTGGGGTCGTTCGGGTACTCCCGAGGAAACCCGAGGGTAGGGAAGCGGATGCCGGGGATCGCTCTTCTGACGCCTATTGCGCGGTAGTTGATCGGAAATGGCTGACCGGACCGGCACAGCTGCGTGATCATGGATCGGAACCGATCGATCCACGCCGGCCGAACCAGGAGCAGCCCGATGACCAGTCAGCAGACCCGCCTGCCGTGGACGGTGCGTCCGGCGGCCCCGGCCGACTTCCCGATCTGGCGCCGACTCTTCGGTGGCTACGGCGAGTTCTACCACGTCGAGATCACCGACGAGCACGCCGAGCTGGTCTGGGGGTGGATCCACGACCCCGGGCACGAGGTGGAGTGCGTGCTGGTGGTCGACCCGGCCGGCACCCCGGTGGGCCTGGCCCACTTCCGCCCGTTCGCCCGGCCGCTGCGCGGGGCGGTCGCCGGGTTCCTGGACGACCTCTTCGTCGCCCCGGCCCACCGCGGCAGCGGCGCGGTCGACGCCCTCTTCGTCGAGCTGCGCCGGATCGCGGCCGAGCGCGGCTGGAACACCGTGCGCTGGATCACCGCGGAGGACAACTACCGGGCCCGCGCCACGTACGACCGGGTGGCCACCCGGATCCCGTTCCTGACCTACGACATGGCACCCGCGGAG
This sequence comes from Kitasatospora sp. LaBMicrA B282, assembly GCF_050325825.1. NCBI lineage: Bacteria > Bacillati > Actinomycetota > Actinomycetes > Kitasatosporales > Streptomycetaceae > Kitasatospora > Kitasatospora sp. LaBMicrA B282. Next base: position 11,684 of record NZ_JBNQTI010000183.1, on the reverse strand, counting down.
CCGGTGGACTAGTCCCTCTGGCTGTTCGGGGCGGGTGGGGCTGCTGGAGACTGGGGGTGGCACGGGACGGTCGTGAAGGGAGCGGGACGCGGTGCGAGCGGTGCGGTGGCGGGTGGGGCCGGCGGGGGCCGGTGCGGTGGTGCTGGTGCTGCACGGCGGGCAGGTGGCGAGTACCGCCCCGGCCCGGCCGTGGCAGCCCGCGGCGGTGCGGATGAACGGGTTCGTCCGGCCGCTGGCCCGGGCCACCGCCGGCCACCGGGTGGCCCTCGGGCTGGTCCGCTACCGGTACCGCGGGTGGAACGGGGAGCGGGCGGACGCGGCCGCCGACGTGACGGCGGCGCTGGACCGGGTGGCGGCCGAGCTCGGGCCGGTGCCGGTGGTGCTGCTCGGGCACTCGATGGGCGGCCGGGCGGCGCTGCGCTGCGCCGGGCACCGGGCGGTCACCGGCGTGGTCGCGCTCGCCCCCTGGTGCCCGCCGGAGGACCCGGTGGCGCAGCTGGCCGGCCGCAGCCTGGTGACCCTGCACGGGGACCGGGACCGGGTGACCGACCCGGCGGCGACCCGGGACCTGGCCGCCCGCGCCCGGCAGTCCGGCGCCCGGGTGGCCGCCCTGGAGGTGGCCGGGGCGGACCACGCGATGCTGCGCCGCTCGCGCGACTGGCACCTGGGCGCCGCCCGGCTGACCGCGGCGCTGCTCGGGATCGGCGCCCCGCCGGCCGAGGTGGCCGCCGCCTTCGACCTGACGGGCACGGCCGAGGGCGGCCTGCGGATCGCCCTGCCCTACGGCCGGCGGCCGGCCGCGGCGCGCGGCTGAGGGCCGGCCCGCGCGGCGCCCCGGTGACCGGAACGACGAACGGCCGGCCCCGCCGCGGTGGCGGGGCCGGCCGTTCTGGGCCGAGGTCAGCCGTTGATGCAGGTGTTGCCGAGGGCCGGGTTGAGGAGGCCGATCACGTTGACGCTGTTGCCGCAGACGTTGGCCTGGACCTGGATCGGAACCTGGATCACATTGCCGGACAGCACGCCGGGCGAGCCGACCGCCACACCGGTCGCGTTGGCGTCGGCGGCGGCGGCACCGGCGCCGCCCAGCACCAGCGCACCGGCGGCGCAGGCCAGGCCGAGGGCCCTGCGGAAGTCCTTCATGGGTGTCTCCATTCCTTGCCGGAAGAACAGGGGCAGACGGGGCCCACTTCCGAGCGTCGGTGGCCGAAAGTGTCCCTCGCGCTACTTTTCGTGGTCGGCGCCGCCGTGAACGGTTACCCCACCGGCAAGTCACCCGCAGTCACCCGCACGGCCCAGCTCGCGGGCCGATAACCGCACTCGTCCGGCGGTACCGGGGCTCGCGGCTACCGCGCCGGCGCCGGCAGCTCGGCGCGGACCAGGAAGCCGCGCTCCGGGGTGGGCCCGGCGGTCAGCCGCCCGCCGAGCAGCTGGGCCCGCTCGCGCAGCCCGACCAGCCCGTGGCCGCCGCCGGGCAGCAGCTGGCCGGGGCCGGGGCGCAGCGGCGGCGGCCCGTTGCGGACCTCGACCAGCAGCTGCTCGCCGCGGGCGGTCACCGCGATCCGCACCTCGGCGCCCGGGGCGTGCTTGCTGATGTTGGTCAGCGCCTCCTGCACGGTCCGGTACGCGGCCCGCTGCACCGCCTCCGGCCAGTCCCGCTCGCCCGGGTGCAGCTCGACGCCGCCGTCCGGGCCGGTGCCCTGGACCAGGCCGCTGTCCTCGATCAGCCGGGGCAGGTCGGCCAGCCGCGGCTGCGGGGCCTGCGGCGGCCCGGTCGGCTCGCCGCGCCGGGCGGTGCCGGTGCCGCCGGGGCCGGCCGCGTCGCGCAGCACCCCGACCATCTGGCGCAGCTCCTGCAGGGTGCGCACGGACAGTTCGCGGATGGTCTGCGCGGTCCGGGCGGCGGCCGGGTCGGTGGTGGACACCTGCAGCCCGCCCGCCTGCACGCTGATCAGGCTCACCTGGTGCGAGACCACGTCGTGCATCTCCCGGGCCAGCCGGCTGCGCTCGGTGGCCAGCACCCGGTCGGCCAGCAGCCGGGCCTCGCGCTGCCGGCCCAGGGTGAGCTGCTCCAGCCGCAGGGTGAGCTCGCGCCGGGTGCGGGTGAGCATGCCGAGCGCCACCGGGGCGGTGCCCAGCAGCACCGACTGCATCATGGCCAGCCCGTTGACCTGGTTGAGCGCCAGCGGGTCGGTGCCGCCCTGGCCGCTGACCGACCAGGTGAAGTAGTCGCACAGCCCGAAGGCGATCGCGCAGAGCACCGGGACGACGAGCCGGCGCCGGTCGGCGGCCACCGAGTAGAGCGCGCTGATCGGGGCCAGCCAGCTCTCGGTGAAGAAGGTGCCGGGCAGCGCCAGCACCATCGAGACGACCGGCCAGCGCAGCCGCAGCAGCAGCCCGAGCACCGCGATGCCGTTCAGCCCGTTCTTCCACCAGACCGTGTCCCGGTCCAGCAGCCAGCTCTCCAGCAGCGCGCAGCCGAGCGGCAGCAGCAGCGCCAGGCGGCGGCGGGCCCGCGGCGAGAGCGGGCGCCGCGGTCCGCAGGCCCACCGCAGGGCCCGGCGCTGCCGGAGCGGGGTCACTGGCCCGTGGGCCGGACCAGCCCGGCACGGTGCGCGATCACGGCCGCCTGAACCCGGTTGGTCGCGCCGAGCTTGCCGAGGATCGCGCTGATGTGGTCCTTGACCGTGCCGGTGCCCAGGAAGAGCCGCTCGGCGATCTCCGCGTTCGCCAGGCCCTCGCCGAGCAGCGCCAGCACGTCCAGCTCGCGCCCGGTGAGCGAGCGGACCAGCGCGAGCGCGCCCGAGTCCGGGCCGCCGCCCTCGACGTAGCCGCCGATCACGGTGCGGGTGACCGCGGGCGAGAGCATGCTCCCGCCGGCGGCCAGGATCCGCACCGCGTGCACCAGCTGGTCCGGCGCGGTGTCCTTGAGCAGGAAGCCCGCGGCCCCGGCGCGCAGCGCGGTGCCGATGTACTCGTCGGTGTCGAAGGTGGTCAGCATGGAGACCGCCGGCGGGTGCGGCAGCGCGCGCAGCCGGCGCAGCACCGAGATGCCGTCCAGATCGGGCATCCGCACGTCCAGCAGCACCACGTCCGGCCGCAGCCGTTGCACCAGTTCCTCGGCCTCGCCGCCGCTGCAGCCGCCGACCAGTTCCAGGTCGGGCGCGGAGCCGATGATCAGTCCCAGGCCGGAACGGACCAGCAGCTCGTCGTCCACGATCAGCACGCGGATCGCCGTCACGACACCTCCTCACTCCTGTGCTCGGGGATGAGCCTAGGGGTTCGGCGGGTTCCCACCCCCGCCGAACGGCGGGGTGGGAATCGGCTGACCGGTTCACGCGGATCGGCCGCGGGCTGCGCCACGATGGATGACACTCCACCAGCAGTGCGGATGCGCCTGCGGATCCGATCGTTTGGAATGAAGCTGTGTCCACCACCACGAAGCAGCCGTCTCCGGCTGCCGCGGCGGCGTCCCGGCCCGGCCCGCTGGGTCGCCTGAGGCCCCTGGCCGCCGCCGGAACGGTCTGGTACCTGCGGTTGATCGCGCTGCTCAACGTGGTGGCGGTGGTGATCGCGCCGTTCCGCAACACGGTGCGCCACCACTCCGAGGGCGAGTTCTTCACCCCGTACCTGCTGACCAACGGCCTGGCGACCGCGGTGCTGTCGATCTTCCTGGCCGTGGCGATGCGGCGGCGCAAGCGGGCCGCCTGGATCTTCAACTTCGTGCTCGGCGGGTTCTTCTTCCTGATCTACGTGCTGGCGCTCGCCTTCCCGGGCACCGACCACTACCGCGAGCACTCGTTCAACTACTTCTCCACCGTGCTGAGCGGGCTGTTCGTGCTGTTCCTGGTGGGGGGCCGCAAGGAGTTCACCTCCAAGGGCGACCGGTCCAACCCGCTCACCGCGCTGGCCACCTTCGTCGGCGGCCTGGTGCTGGGCGGTCTGGTCGGCGCGGTGCTGATCGGCTTCTACAACCGGCTCTCGGGCGCCGGCTTCGGCAACGAGTTCGGCTACGCGGTGGCCCGCATGGTCACCGTCACCCCGTCGGACCGGGTGCTGGACGTGATCGACGTCCCGAACTGGCTGAACGCCTTCATCAACGCGATGGGCGCGGTGCTCTTCCTGCTGGTGCTCTACGTCGCCTTCCGCAGCCCGCGCGGCAAGGAGCTGCTCAACCCGGAGGACGAGGCGAAGCTGCGCACCCTGCTGGACAAGCAGGGCGAGCGGGACTCGCTGGGGTACTTCGCGCTGCGCCGGGACAAGGCGGTGATCTTCTCGCCGAGCGGCAAGGCGGCGGTCACCTACCGGGTGGTCGGCGGGGTCTCGCTGGCCTCCGGCGACCCGATCGGCGACCCGGAGGCCTGGCCGGGCGCGATCGACGCCTGGCTGGCCGAGGCCCGCGAGCACGCCTGGGCGCCGGCCGTGATGGGCGCCTCCGAGGAGGCCGGGGTGGTCTACGCCCGGCACGGGCTGGACGCGCTGGAGCTGGGCGACGAGGCGATCGTCGAGCTGGACGAGTTCTCGCTGGACGGCCGGGCGATGCGGGTGGTCCGGCAGGCCTACAACCGGGTCAAGCGGGCCGGCTACACGGTGCGGCTGCGCCGGCACGAGGACATCCCCGAGCCGGAGATGGCCGAGCTGCTGGACAAGGCCGACCGGTGGCGCGACGGCCAGACCGAGCGCGGCTTCTCGATGGCCCTGGGCCGGCTCGGCGACCCGGCCGACGGGCGCTGCGTGATGCTGGAGTGCCACGACGCCGAGGGCGAGCTGCGGGCGGTGCTGAGCTTCGTGCCCTGGGGGCCGTACGGGCTCTCGCTCGACCTGATGCGCCGGGACCGGGAGACCGAGAACGGCCTGATCGAGTTCATGGTCATCGAGCTGCTCGAGAAGGGTGCGAGCGAGCTTCAACTCAAGCGGGTTTCACTGAACTTCGCGATGTTCCGGTCGGTCTTCGAGCGGGGCTCGCGGCTCGGCGCCGGACCGGTGCTCCGGCTGTGGCGCGCGGTACTGGGCTTCTTCTCCCGCTGGTGGCAGATCGAGTCCCTGTACCGGGCCAACGCCAAGTACCGGCCCATCTGGGAGCCGCGCTACCTGCTGTTCGAGAAGAGCAGCGAGATCCCCCGGATCGGTATCGCGAGCGCCCGGGCCGAGGGCTTCATCACCGCACCGAGTCTCCCCTCGCTCTTCCGTCGCCGGCACGCCCGCACCGCCGCCTCCGGCGCTGCGCCGGTGCTGCCGACGGCGGAAGGCGGCGGGAAAGGGTAGCCCTCCGCCGGGGGGCGGAGGGGACCCGAACGCTTTTCGGCCAGCTCAGGCACTTCGTGGGGCCGCACATCATCGGGGTACACCAGGGTTCGAGCCCTGATATGGCCCGGTTATGGCCCGGTGGGATATCCCTCCGAAGGATGAGTCGAATATGGGTATGAAGGGCGAAGCGGCAGCTGTTTGACTTACCTAGGGTGGAACAGCAGAAGCCGACGGAACGAAGAGAGAGGCAGTCGTGGACCTGAGGACCCACACGGGGGGCGAGCGAGGGGGGCGAGCGGCGCTGGTGCGCCGGGCCGCCGTCGCCGAGTGGGGAACACTGTTCGGCACCATCCGCGATCATGTGGCGCGAAAGCGGTTCGCGTCCATTCCGCTGGCGGTCGCCGCGACGTTCCTGATCCTCCTGTTCAGCATTGTCCAGCACCTGCCGGGTGGCGAGGGATTCGTCAACCGGATCGGTGTGGTGAAGGCGGCGCTGCCGCTCGACCTGTCGTTGTTGCGCACCCCGCTGTCGCTCTACGTGCCGGCCCTGGACCTGCCGGTCTGGGGCGCGCTGGCCCAGGTGCTGCTGGTCTTCGGGATCGCCGAGATCGTGCTGGGCCGCCGGGCGACGCTCTTCATCGCCTACGCCTGCACCCTGGCCGGCACGATCTACGCGCGGATCGCCGTGCAGATCGGCCCCGAGCACCCGTTCGGCTTCGCCGGCTGGGTGGCCCACATCCGGGACACCGGGCCGTCGGCCGCCGTGGTGGCGCTGGCGATCTGCGTGGCCTGGAAGACCCGGGCCTGGTTCACCGGTGCCGCGGTGGCCGCGACCATGATCGGCGAGGCCGTGGTGCTGCCGAACCTGGCCGGGCTGGAGCACGTGGTGGCGATCCTCACCGCCGTGCTGATCGCCGCGGCCGGCGAGGTCTTCGGCAGCTTCTGGCCGCGGGTGCTGGCCGGCGTCGGCGCGGCCACCGCGCTGGTCTCGGCCGAGCGCCGGCGCACCGCTTAGGGAGTCTTGTCCGCAGCGCGCCGTCGGGCCGCCCGCAGGGGCGATCCGGCGGCGCGCCGCGTTGTGGATCCGGCGGCGCGCCGCGTTGTGGTGCGGTGGTGCGCCGCCTCCCCGGTCAGCTGCGCGGCAGCGGCTGCTCGAACCAGACCACCTTGCCGACCGCCTTGCGGGCGGTGCCCCAGCGCTCGGCGAGCTTGCTCACCAGGTTGAGCCCGCGGCCGTTCTCGTCCATCGACTCGGCCGGCTCCAGCGAGGGCAGGTTGTGGTTGTCGTCGCTGACCTCGACCAGCAGCTTGTCCACCCGGATCAGCTGGAGCTGCACGTAGTCCCGGGCGACCCGGACCGCGTTCGTCACCAGCTCGCTGACCAGCAGCTCGGTGGTGTCGCTGAGCGCGGTCAGCTGCCAGGCGGCGAGCTGGTCACGGACCAGCTGGCGGGCCCGGCGCACCTCGGCCTTGTCCACGCCCAGCGTCCAGGTGGCCACCTCGGTCTCGGCCACCCCGTCGAAGCGGGCCACCAACAGGGCGACGTCGTCCTTGCGGTCCTCCGAGTGCAGCCGGTCCAGGACCGTGTCGCAGGCCTCGTCCGGGGTCTGCTTGGGGTCGATCAGGTTGCCGCAGAGCGCCGCCAGGCCGGCTCCTATGTCGCCACCGCGCACCTCGACCAGCCCGTCGGTGCACATCACCAGCATCGAGCCGTCGACCACGTCGATCTTCTTGGCGACGAACGGCACCCCACCCACCCCGATCGGCGCCCCGGCCGGGATCTCCAGCAGCTCCCCGGTGCCGTCGGGGTGCACCAGCACCGGCGGCACGTGGCCGGCGCTGGCCAGCTCGCAGGTCCGGTTGATCGGGTCGTAGACCGCGTACAGGCAGGTCGCCAGGTGGTCGTCGCCGATCTTCTGGGCCAGGTTGTCCAGGTGCCGCAGCAGCTGGCCCGGCGGCAGGTCGAGCGCGGCCAGGGTCTGCATCGCGGTGCGGAAACGGCCCATCGCGGCGGCCGAGTGCAGGCCGTGGCCCATCACGTCGCCGACCACCAGGGCCACCCGGCTGCCGGGCAGCTGGATCGCGTCGAACCAGTCGCCGCCCACCTCGGCCCGCCGGTCGCCGGGCAGGTAGCGGTGCGCCACCTGCACGCCGGGGATCCGCGGCGGGCGGGTGGGGATCATCGAGCGCTGCAGGGTGGTGGCCATCTTGGACTCGGCCCGGTGCAGCCGGGCGTTGTCCAGCGAGAGCGCGGCCCGGGCCGCCAGCTCCAGCAGGGTGGCGGCGTCCGCCTGGTCGAACGGGGTGCGGTCGGGCAGCCGCAGCAGCTTGAGGGTGCCGAGCACGGTGCCGCGGGCGGAGAGCGGCAGCACCAGCATCGAGCGGCCGGAGACCACCGGCACCAGGCCGGGGCCACCGCCCAGCGCGGCCGCGTAGTCCACCGCCAGCTCCTCGCCGACCACCGGCACCAGCACCGCCTGGTTGCGCTGCAGCGCCATGCCGGGCGGGGTGGTGCGCGGCATCGCCAGCAGTGCGCCCTCCTCCAGCACGTGCGCCCAGTTGCCGGAGGACTCGTGGTAGCTGCGGGCCACCCGGCGCAGCATGGTGTCGTCGTCCGGCAGGTCGGCGGGCAGCTCGGCGTCCGAGATCAGCCGGTCCAGCAGGTCGACGCAGGCGAAGTCGGCCACCTTGGGGACCAGCACCTGGCAGAGCTCGCGGGCGGTGGTGTCCAGGTCCAGGGTGGTGCCGACCTTGCCGCCGACCTCGTTGAGCAGGGCCAGCTGTTCGCCGGCCTGCCCGTTGGTGAGCAGCGGGGCCAACTGGTCGGCGGGGGCCGGCTGCCGGCCGGCGGGCTGGACCGGCGGGGTGCGGTCGCCAGCGGCCGGGGCGGGCAGCCCGGTGGGGCCGCCCGCGGGTTCCGCGGCGACGGGGGCGGGTTGCTGATCGGTCGTCAGGACGGCTCCCTGGGTCGGCGCGGGGCCCGGGAGGGCCGGGCGCGGGGCCGGGACGGTGGTGGTGGCGGGGGTGCTCGGGGCGGCGGTGTCCGGGCGCGGCTCGGGGACCACCCGCAGGGTGTGCGCGCCGGCCGCGGCGGCGGAGCGCTGCTGGGCGGTCGGGTAGCGGCGCCCGAGCCCGGCGGCCAGCTGGGCCACCCCGGTCGCCTGCGGTTCGTGCGGCACCACCGGCAGCCGGGTGCCGGCGTCCACCCAGAGCGCGGGGGCACCGGCGGCCGCGATCCGGCGCAGCACCGCGCGCTGCCGGGCCGCGCCGAACCGGGTCAGCAGCGGGACCAGGCCGGCGGCGGCGCCCGGGGCGGTGCTGCCGAGCACGGCGGAGATCTTGTGGAAGCCGCCCTGGCTCGCCTCGGCCGCCGCGTAGGGCAGCAGCCGGCGGCCGATCGCGATCCGCGGGCCGCGGGCCCGCAGCGGGCGGGCGTCGGCGGCCAGCGCCAGCAGGCTCCGGCCACCCGGCTCGATCAGCGGATAGGCCCACCAGAGCACCGAACGTGGCCGTTCCTCACGGTCGGTGACCGGGAGCAGGCCTGCCCAGGCGCCGAGCGCGGTCAGGTCGTCGAGGGTGTCGAAGGCGTCGCAGCGGCGGCCCGCACCGTCGGGGTCCTCGCGCCCGACGTCGGTGCCGAACCCCGTGGCGCGCGGCTCCATGGCGGGCAGCAGGCCGGTGGCGGTGCGGCCCTGGACCACCTCGGTGCGGTGGCCGAACAACTCCTCGGCGGCCCGGTTCCACAGCGCGATCCGGCCGTCCGGATCCACCAGCACGGCGGCCAGCCGGACCATCGCCACCACCCCGGCCGGCGGTTCGGCGCCCTCCGGGCCGGTCGGCGGGGGCACGGCGGCGGGGGCCGCGACCGAGCCCAGGGCGCGTGGCTGGTCCGTCGGGCTGTCCGAGGTGCAGTTCGGGTCGTCCGCCATGGGATTCGTGTCGCTCCCGCCTGTCCGGCCACTGCTGGGCCTGTGCCGCCCTCCAGCGAAGCACGGACCGGCCCCGGGCCGGTACCGAAACCGCCAGATTCGTCAGTATCAGTTGCGTGTCACCCAGCGTGCGCCCTGCCGCACGCCGTGTCCATCACTGTCGGGCAGTTCGTTGGCCGGAATTCGTCGTCGGCCGTCCGGGCGGGTGCTCCGGGTAGGCTCGACGCGGCCCGAGGGCGTACGGGCGCCAGTACGGGAGGTACCGGAGCGAGATGGCGATGACCCGAGGCGAGGACCGGAGCGAGCAGGTGACCGCGAGCAGCCCCGACCGTTGGGCGGATCCGGAACGGCAGCAGCTGGAGGAGCGGGTCCAGGCCACCGAGCTGGCCTGGCTGACGCTGGAGGTCGACGTCGAGACCCTGCGGGTCGAGATCGACAACTTCGCGCTGATCCACCACGAGCGGCTGGGCCCGCTCTACGCCCGGATCGACGAGCTGGAGGCGTTGGTCGCCGAGGCGGTGGCGGCGCGCACCGGCCGGGCCGAGGACGTGGCGCGGGCCGCCGCGGCCCGCCGGCAGGTGGCCGACCTGCCCGACCTGGACGCGCTCTTCGACAGCGTGCGGCAGGCCGAGGAGCGGCTGGCCGGCCCCGCCGCGGACCGGCCGGCCGGTGCGGCGGACGAGGAGCCGGCCGCCGAGCCCGAGCCGCCGCGCCGGGTCCGCCCCGGCAAGGAGGCCCAGCGGCTCTACCGCGAGCTGGCCCGCCGGGCGCACCCCGACCTGTCCACCGACCCGGCCGAGCAGCACCGCCGCTCCGCCTTCATCGCCCGGGCCAACGAGGCCTACGCGCGCGGCGACGCACCGGCGCTGGCCGCGCTGACCGAGGAGTGGTCCACCGCCCCCGAGTCGGCCCCCGCCCCCGATGCCCCCGGTCGGGACGCCTGGCTGCACCAGCGGCTGGCCTGGCTGAGCGCCCGGATCGGCGAGCTGGCCGCCGAGCAGGTCCGGCTGGAGTCGACCGCGATGGGTTCGCTGCTCGCGCTGGCCCCCGGCGACCCGGACCAGCTGCTGGCCGAGCTGGCCGAGCAGCTGCTGGCCAAGGCCGAGGCGCTGCGGGCCGAACTGGAGCGGCACCTGGGGCCCGCCGGGGCGGAAGCGGACCCCGCCGGGCCGGAAGCGGACCCCGCCGGGCCGGATCCGGTGGACAATGGGGCACCGATGACGACCGCCGGACAGGAGAGCCCGAGCATGTTCCAGCAGATCCCCACCGTCCAGGTCGAGCAGTTGCCCGCCGATGCGGTGCTGGTCGACGTGCGCGAGCAGGACGAGTGGGACGCCGGCCACGCCGCCGGCGCGCTGCACATCCCGATCGGCGAGTTCATCGCCCGGATCGGCGAGCTGCCCGCGGACGCGCCGCTGTACGTGGTCTGCCGGGTCGGCGGCCGCTCCGCCCAGGTGGTGCAGTACCTGGTCGGCCAGGAGCGGGAGGCCTTCAACGTGGACGGCGGCATGTTCGCCTGGGCCCAGGCCGGCCGGCCGCTGGTGAGCACCGGCGGGGCCGAGGCGTACGTGCTCTGATACGTGCTCCGAGCGGTCGCGGGCGGGAGCGGTCGCGGGCGGCCCAGGTGGGAGGGAAGACCGGATGACGGACCCGCAGGCGCCGGACGGCGCGCTGCCGGCTGCCGCGTGGGCCGGGCCGGCCGAGTGGGCCGCGCCGGTGCTGCCCGGTGGGTCGACCTGGCCGGCCGAGCCCGTGGAGCCGCCCGAGTCCGTGGAGCCGCCCGAGTTCGGTCCGGCCGATGCCGGCCGGACCTGGTCGAGGCCGGCGCTGGCGGTGCTGATCACCGGCGGCACCGCCATGGTGCTCGCCACCGCCGTCTTCCTCGGCCTCTGCTTCCTCAGCGTGGCGCCGACCAACGCGCTCTCCCAGCGCTACCAGGGCCAGCTGGACGGCCTGGTCTACCCCGAGTTCGAGCAGAACTGGAAGCTCTTCGCACCCGACCCGCTGCAGCAGAACATCAGCGTGCAGGCCCGGCTGCGCAGCGCCGCCGGGGACGGCCCGTGGGTCGACCTGACCGCCCAGGACATCGCCGCGATCCGCGGCAACCCGGCGCCCAGCCACGTCGACCAGAACCTGCTGCGCCGCGCCTGGGACTTCTACGACGGCACCCACACCGCCGACGAGAGCCCGATCGGCGACCGCGGGCAGCTGGCCCAGGAGTACCTCAAGCGGATCGCGCTGCAGCGGCTCGGCCCGACCCTGGACGGCGCCCCCGTCACCGGGGTGGAGCTGCGCTCGGCCACCGCCTCGGTGGCGCCGCCGCCGTGGAGCACCCAGCAGTGGTCGACCGCACCGCAGTACCGGCAGCTGCCCTGGTGGGCGGTCAGCCCGGCGGACTACCGGGGGCTGTCATGACCGGCGGCCGGGAGGGCGAGGGCCGGCCCGCGGCCGGGCAGGCGCCGGTCGGACCCGGGCGGCTCGCGGGGATCCCGCGCCAGGGCGGCCCGGCCG
>NZ_JBNQTI010000182.1:0-16435 GCF_050325825.1 Kitasatospora sp. LaBMicrA B282 | reverse complement strand
CGCGGCCGGGGCTGCGTCCGCCGCCAGGAAGGCGCGCAGGCGCTCGGCCTGGGCCGGCAGTGCGGCGGCGCTGCGGGCGGAGAGCGGGAAGGCCAGCGGGCCGGCGGCGGGGGCCGGCTCGGGGCGGGCGGCCGGCTGCTCCGGCGCCTGCTCGAGGATCACGTGCGCGTTGGTGCCGCTGATCCCGAAGGAGGAGACGGCGGCCCGCCGGGCCCGGCCGGTCACCGGCCAGGCGGCGGTCTCGGCGGCCACCTGGGCGTGGCCCGAGGTCCAGTCGACGTGCCGGGAGAGCCGCTCGGCGTGCAGCGACCTGGGGACCGTCGCGTGCCGGATCGCCTCGACCATCTTGATCACACCGGCCACGCCGGCGGCGGCCTGCGCGTGCCCGATGTTGGACTTCAACGAGCCGAGCAGCACCGGCGCCTCGGCCGGCCGCTGCTGCCCGTAGGTGGCCAGCAGCGCCTGCGCCTCGATCGGGTCGCCGAGCACCGTGCCGGTGGCGTGCGCCTCCACCACGTCCACCTGGTCGGCCGCCAGGCCGGCCGAGGCGAGCGCGGCCTTGATCACCTGCTGCTGGGCCCGGCCGCTGGGCGCGGTCAGGCCGTTGCTCGCGCCGTCCTGGTTGACCGCGCTGCCGCGCAGCACGGCCAGCACCGGGTGGCCCAGGCGCCGGGCGTCGGAGAGCCGCTCGACCACCAGCATGCCCACGCCCTCGGCCCAGGCGGTGCCGTCGGCACCGTCCGAGAAGGACTTGCACCGCCCGTCCGGAGCCAGCCCGCGCTGCCGGCTGAAGGCGATGAAGTCGCCGGGGGTGGCCAGCACCGCGACGCCGCCGGCCAGCGCCAGGTCGCACTCGCCGTCCCGCAGCGCCCGGGCGGCCAGGTGCAGCGCGACCAGCGAGGAGGAACAGGCGGTGTCGACGGTGAGGGCCGGGCCCTCCAGGCCGAGGCTGTAGGCGATCCGCCCGGAGATCACGCTGGCGGCGCGGCCGGTGAGGGTGTAGCCCTCCAGGCCGGGCTCGGCCTCGTGCAGGTGCGGGCCGTAGTCGTGGTTCTCGGCGCCCGCGAAGACGCCGGTGCGGGAGCCGCGCAGCGAGTCCAGCGGGATCGCGGCCCGCTCCAGCGCCTCCCAGGAGACCTCGAGCAGCAGCCGCTGCTGCGGGTCCATGGCGAGCGCCTCGCGCGGGCCGATGCCGAACAGGCCGGCATCGAAGAGCGCGGCGCCGGCCAGGAAGCCGCCGCGGCGCACGTAGGTCCGGCCGACCGCCTCCGGGTCCGGGTCGAAGATGGCCTCGGTGTCCCAGCCGCGGTCGTCGGGGAACTCGGCGATGGCGTCCACCCCGTCGCGCACCAGGCGCCACAGGTCCTCGGGCGACTCCACCCCGCCGGGCAGCCGGCAGCTCATCCCGACGATGGCGATCGGCTCCTCGGGGTCCACCGGGGAGCGGAACTCAGCCTCGCCGTCAGCCGGCTGACTGCCGGTCAGCTCTTCGAGCAGGTGCGCGGCCAGCGCCAGCGGGGTGGGGTGGTCGAAGGCCAGGGTGACCGGCAGGGCCAGCCCGGTGACGGCGGTCAGTTCACCGTGCAGGCGCACCGCGGCCAGCGAGTCGAGCCCCTGGGCGAGCAGCCCGGCGGCCGGCTCCACCGCGTCGGCCCCGGCCAGCCGCAGCGCGGCGGCGACGCAGCCGCGCACCAGGTCGAGCAGCACGCGCTGCTGCTCGGACGCCGGCAGGGCCGCGAGGTCCGGCGGCAGGGCGGACGGACTGGCGGTTCTTACCGGCTCGGGCTGCGTGCTCATCACGGACCCAACTCTCTGGAAATGCCGACGATTTGGTGAGGCCAGGAGGCTCGGTGCGACGCCGGGGGCGCGGACGGGCGGGCCCGGCGGTGACCTGGAACGGGGCGGGGCTGCGGTTCGGCGGTGCGAGGGCGGTGGTGCGGGGTCGAGCGGGGCCGGGCGTGCCGGGTCGGCGCGCGGGACGGTGCGCGCCGACCGACGGGCGGCCCCGGGCGGGTTCAGCCGGCGGCGGTGTCCAGGCCGTGCTCGCGGACCGCGGCCAGTGCCTTCTCCACGTGCTCGGGCTCGGTGATGTGCACGACCGGGAACGGGAAGGGGATGATCCCCTCCGGGATCGAGGGGCCGAGCACCAGGGCCAGCGTGGTGCCGTGCCGCTCCAGCTCACTGATCACGTGCAGGATGCTGACCGGCTCCACCGGGTTGCGGTGCATCAGGTCGCGGATGTCGCCGGCCGCGGTGAGGGTGCGCGGCTCCAGCGAGGAGCAGAGCGGGATCCGCGGGTCATCGATCCGCAGCGCGTCGACGAAGGGGGCCAGGTGGTCGGCGGCCGACCGGGCGAGCGGGCAGTGGATCGCGGACTCGATCTCGTCCAGCACCGCCATGGTGCCGGGCGGCAGCTCCTCCTCCATCTCGTCCAGCGCCTCGCGGTGGCCGGTGAGCATCAGCATCCGCTTGCCGCCGTCCACCGTGGGGCCGAAGTCGCAGGCCAGGTAGACGTCCGCGCGGGCCCCGCCGTAGTAGCCGCGCGGGTCCTCGCCGGCCGGGATGAAGGCGAGCGCGATGCCCTCGGCGGGCGCGCCGGCCGGCACCTCGGGGATCCCGCGCAGCCGGCCCAGCAGGCCGTACAGCTCGAACCGGGAGACCGCGCCGGTCAGGCAGCCGCCGACCAGCCCGCCCAGGCTCAGCCCGCCGATCACCGCCGGGTGCACCCCGGCCTCGGCCAGCACGTCGTGGATGCCGAAGGCCACGGCCGCCTGCCGGATCGCCGAGATGCTCTGCCGCTGCCCCGACTCCTCGGGCAGCTCGTCGGTGAGCAGCTGGTCCTGGGTCAGGCCGGTGAGCTCCTGGAGCTCCTGGTAGCAGCGGCGCACCGCCGGGTAGGCCTGGTGGAGCGCCACACCCGCCCGGGACTCGGGGCTGAGTCCACCGCCGAGGAGGTAGGCCAGGGCCATCGCGATCTTCCTTCCGCTGCAACGTCGTCGACGTGACGGAAGTGAAGCCGAGCCCCGACCGGGAATCGCCTAGTCTTTGGCGCCGGCCGGCTCCGGACCCGACTCCTGGCCCCCTTCCGGCCCCCGGGCGCCGCCCCACTCCGACGGCCCAACGCCCGCCCCGGTCGGCGTAGGAAAACCACGGACCGTCGGACCACCGGACCCACACTCGACAGAGGAAGCCCGGCCCCGCCCCCGCGGGGCGCCCCCGACTGTCCGGTTGGAGTCCCGCCATGGCAGACCTGGCCTTCGTCCTCGTCACGCTGGCCACCTTCGGTGTGCTCGCGCTGGTCGCCAAGGGGGTGAGCCGGCTGTGACCGCGGACAACATCGTGGGCCTGATCGTCGCGGCGGCCCTGGTCGGCTACCTGCTGCTGGCGCTGATCCGGCCGGAGAAGTTCTGACGTGGCCCGGGACTCCGAGGTGACCGGATGAGCCCCACCCTCGCCGGGGTGCTGCAGGCGCTGGCCCTGGTGGCCGCGCTCGCGCTCTCCTACCGCCCGCTGGGCGACTACCTGGCCCACCTGCTGACCAGCCCGCGGCACCTGCGGATCGAACGGCTCGGCTACCGCCTGATGGGCGTCTCGCCCGACCACGACATGCCGTGGCTGGGCTACCTGCGCAGCGTGCTGGCCTTCTCCGCGGTCTCGGTGCTCTTCCTCTACGTCTTCCAGCGGGTGCAGGACCACCTCTGGCTCTCGCTGGGCTTCCCCGCGGTGCCGGCGGCCACCGCGTTCAACACCGCCGCCTCGTTCGTCACCAACACCAACTGGCAGTCGTACTCGGGCGAGTCGACCATGGGCCACCTGGTGCAGATGGCCGGGCTCGCGGTGCAGAACTTCGTCTCGGCGGCGGTCGGGGTGGCGGTGGCCGCGGCGCTGATCCGCGGTTTCGCCCGCAACCGGACGCACCGGGTCGGCAACTTCTGGACCGACCTGACCCGGATCACGCTGCGGCTGCTGCTGCCGGTCTCGGTGGTCTTCGGGATCGTCTTCGTGGCCTGCGGCATGGTGGAGAACCTGCACGGCTTCCACCAGATCACCACCCTGGCCGGCCAGAGCCAGTCGATCCCGGGCGGCCCGGTGGCCTCGCAGGAGGTGATCAAGGAGCTGGGCACCAACGGCGGCGGCTTCTACAACGCCAACTCGGCGCACCCGTTCGAGAATCCGACCGCGTTCACCAACTGGCTGGAGATCTACCTGCTGCTGGTGGTCGCCTTCTCGCTGCCGCGCACCTTCGGCGCCATGGTCGGCGACCACCGGCAGGGCTACGCCATCGTCACCGTGATGGCGCTCTTCTGGACCGCCTCGTCGATCCTGCTGGCGATCGCCGAGTGGGGGCACCAGGGCAGCGCGCTGCACGCCGCCGGGGCCGCGATGGAGGGCAAGGAGGTGCGGTTCGGCATCTCCGGCTCCACCCTGTTCGCCGCCTCCACCACGCTCACCTCCACCGGGGCGGCGAACTCGGCGCACGACTCCTTCACCGCGTTCGGCGGCGGGCTGACCGTCTTCGACATCATGCTCGGCGAGATCGCACCCGGCGGCACCGGCTCGGGCCTCTACGGGATGCTGGTACTGGCCATCGTGACGGTCTTCGTCGGCGGGCTGATGGTCGGGCGCACCCCGGAGTACCTGGGCAAGAAGCTCGGCGGCCGGGAGATGAAGTTCGCCTCCCTCTACATCCTCACCACCCCGGCGGTGGTGCTGATCGGCACCGGCACGGCGATGACCTTCCGGGCCGAGCGCTCGACCGCGCTGAACCCCGGGCCGCACGGCTTCTCCGAGGTGCTCTACGCCTTCGCCTCGGCGGCTAACAACAACGGCTCCGCCTTCGGCGGCCTGACCGCCACCAGCACCTGGTGGAACACCGCCCTGGGCCTGGCGATGCTGCTCGGCCGGCTGCTGCCGATGGTCTTCGTGCTGGCGCTGGCCGGCTCGCTGGCCGGTCAGCAGCCGGTCCCGGTCACCGCCGGCACGCTGCCCACCCACCGACCGCTGTTCGTCGGCATGCTCTCCGGAGTGGTGCTGATCGTGGTCGGCCTGACCTACTTCCCCGCGCTCGCGCTCGGGCCGCTCGCCGAGGGCCTGAAATGACCGGCGCACCGTCCGGAGGGGCCCGCTGATGGCCGTCGACACCGCCGCCGAACACGACGCGCACCGGGTCTCCGGCGGGCTGCTGGACCCGCGGCAGCTGGTCGCCGCGCTGCCGGACGCGGTCCGCAAGCTGGATCCGCGGGTGATGGCCCGCCACCCGGTGATGTTCGTGGTCGAGGTGGGCTCGCTGCTCACCACCATCTCGGCGATCCGGCACAGCAGCGTCTTCGCCTGGGTGATCGCCGCCTGGCTCTGGCTGACCGTGGTCTTCGCCAACCTGGCCGAGGCCGTGGCCGAGGGCCGTGGCAAGGCCCAGGCCGACACGCTGCGCCGGACCCGCACCGAGACGGTGGCCCGGCGACTGCACGACTGGCAGCCGGGGGCGGTCGACACGGCCGAGGAGGAGATCCCGGCGGCCGCGCTGCGGCTGGGCGACCACGTGGTGGTGGAGGCCGGCCAGATCATCCCCGGCGACGGCGACGTGGTCGAGGGCGTGGCCAGCGTCGACGAGTCGGCGATCACCGGTGAGTCCGCGCCGGTGATCCGCGAGTCCGGCGGCGACCGCTCGGCGGTCACCGGTGGCACCAAGGTGCTCTCCGACCGGATCGTCGTGCGGATCACCTCCGAGCCCGGCAAGACCTTCATCGACCGGATGATCGCCCTGGTCGAGGGAGCCGCCCGGCAGAAGACCCCGAACGAGATCGCCCTGGACATCCTGCTCGCCTCGCTGACCATCGTCTTCCTGCTGGCGGTGGTCACGCTGCAGCCGATGGCGAGCTACGCGGGAGCCGAGCAGACCACCGTCGTGCTGGTGGCCCTGCTGGTCGCGCTGATCCCCACCACCATCGGCGCGCTGCTCTCCGCGATCGGCATCGCCGGCATGGACCGCCTGGTGCAGCGCAACGTGCTCGCGCTCTCCGGGCGGGCCGTGGAGGCGGCCGGCGACGTCTCCACCCTGCTGCTGGACAAGACCGGCACCATCACCTTCGGCAACCGGCAGGCCGCCGAGTTCCTCCCGGTCGGCGCCGCCGAACTGGCCGAACTGGCCGACGCCGCCCAGCTCTCCAGCCTGGCCGACGAGACCCCCGAGGGCCGCTCGATCGTGGTGCTGGCCAAGGAGAAGTACGGCCTGCGGGCCCGCAGCCAGGGCGAGCTGGCGCACGCCAGCTGGGTGCCGTTCACCGCGCAGACCCGGATGAGCGGGGTGGACCTGGACGAGGACGGCCAGGGGGTGCGGCGGATCCGCAAGGGGGCAGCGGCCTCGGTGGTCGCCTTCGTGGAGCAGGGCGGCGGGGCGGTGGGCCCGGACGTGGGGGCGGCGGTCGAGCGGATCTCGGCGGCCGGCGGCACGCCGCTGGTGGTGGCCGAGCAGACCGGCGGCGGGGCGGCCCGGGTGCTGGGGGTGATCCACCTCAAGGACGTGGTCAAGCACGGCATCCGGGAGCGGTTCGAGGACCTGCGCCGGATGGGCATCCGGACCGTGATGATCACCGGCGACAACCCGCTGACCGCCGCCGCGATCGCCCAGGAGGCCGGCGTCGACGACTTCCTGGCCGAGGCCACGCCCGAGGACAAGATGGCGCTGATCCGCCGCGAACAGGGCGGCGGCAAGCTGGTCGCGATGACCGGCGACGGGACCAACGACGCGCCCGCCCTGGCCCAGGCCGACGTCGGGGTGGCGATGAACACCGGCACCTCGGCGGCGAAGGAGGCCGGGAACATGGTCGACCTGGACTCCAACCCGACCAAGCTGATCGAGATCGTCGAGATCGGCAAGCAGCTGCTGATCACCCGCGGGGCGTTGACCACCTTCTCGATCGCCAACGACGTGGCCAAGTACTTCGCGATCATCCCCGCGATGTTCGCGGGCGTCTACCCCGGCCTGCACCACCTCAACATCATGGCGCTGCACAGCCCGAAGTCCGCGATCACCTCGGCGATCGTCTTCAACGCGCTGATCATCGTGGCGCTGATCCCGCTGGCGCTGCGCGGCGTGCGCTACCGGCCGTCCTCGGCCTCGGCACTGCTGCGCCGCAACCTCGGGCTGTACGGGGCGGGCGGGCTGGCGCTGCCGTTCGTCGGGATCAAACTGATCGACCTGGTGGTGCAGTTCATCCCGGGGCTGCACTAGGAACGACCCGCTTCGCGGCGGAGGAGGTGGCTCGATGGCGACACCACTGGGCGCGCTGGCGCGCCTGCACCTGACCGGCCTGCGGGTGCTGCTGGTCTTCACCGTGATCTGCGGGATCGCCTACCCGCTGGTGCTGGTGGGCATCGCACAGGCGCTGCTGCCGGGCCAGGCGAACGGCTCGCTGCTGCGGCACGACGGCACGGTGGTCGGCTCGAACCTGCTGGGCCAGAACTTCACGCTGCCCGCGGCGGGCAACGGTGCGCCCGCGCAGCCCGATCCGCGCTGGTTCCAGTCGCGCCCCTCGGCCGCCGGCGCCGCCGGCTACGACCCGACCGCCTCCGGCCCCTCGAACCTGGGGCCCAACTCCGCCGTGCTGCTGGCCGCCGTGCAGCAGCGCCGGGCCGCGGCGGCCGCGCTGGACGGCGTCGCCCCGTCCCGGGTGCCGCCGGACGCGCTGACCGCGAGCGGTTCGGGCCTCGACCCGGCGATCTCCCCCGGCTACGCGTACCAGCAGGTGGACCGGGTCGCCCGGGCCCGCGGCCTGGACCCGGCGAAGGTGCGGGCGCTGGTCGCCCGGCACGTGGACGGGCGGGTGCTGGGGTTCCTCGGGCAGCCGCGGGTGAACGTGCTGGGGCTGAACCTTGCGCTGGAGGGGTTGCGGTGAGTGCTCGTCGGGGACGTCGAAGCTCGGCCGCGCGGCCGTCGGTCCCTGTCTGAACAATTCGCGCGCCCGGCGGGAATTGTCAGACAGGCCCTAGTGCCACCACGGTGAGCAGCAGGCCGCGGGCGGCCAGCCAGCGGCCGGTGAGGTGGCGGGAGCGGTTGCCGCAGGCCCGGGCGACGGCGGCGGGGAGTTCGGCGGCGAAGGTGCCGGACCCCGGCACGACGGTGATCGGGACGTCGGGGAAGTCGAGCTCGATCCGGCTCACCGGGAAGACCGCCTTGAAGACCGCCTCCTTGGCGCTGAACAGCAGCCGGTCCCAGGCCGGTCGCCCCGAGCCGCCCAGCGGCCCCGGGAGCCGGGCGAGTTCGGCCAGGTGGCGCCGCTCGGCCGGCACCGTGATCACCTCCGACAACCCCGGGGGCAGCGGCAGGTCGGGCTCGGCGTCGATCCCCAGCCCCGCGAACTCGGCGCTGCGGGCCACCGCGCAGCCGCGGTAGCCGACGCAGTGGGTGATGCTGCCGAGCACGCCGTCCGGCCACACCGGCACCCCGCGCGGATCGGCGAGCACCGCGACCGGCGGCAGCCCCAACTGGGCGAGGGCCGCCCGGGCCGCCACCCGGGCGGTGCCGAACTCGCCGCGGCGCTTGGGCACCGCGTCGCCCAGCAACTGCTCCTCGGCGGGGAAGAGCGGTGCCTCGGGCAGGTCGGCGAAGTACTCGGCGCAGGCGGCGCCGGGCGGCAGCAGGTCCGCGAGCACCCGGCCGGCCTCAGCGACCGGCGGCGGCGCGGCCGGTGGTGAACTCGGCCACCAGCTCGGCCAACCGCTTCTGGTGGTCGACGATGAAGAAGTGCCCGCCGGTGAAGACCTCCAGCCGGCTGCCGGCCGTGGTGTGTCCGGCCCAGGCCTCGGCCTCGGCCAGCGTGGTGCGCGGGTCCTCGTCCCCGGTCAGCACCAGGATCGGGCAGGAGACGACGCGGTCGGCCGGGCAGGAGTAGCGCTCGACGGCGGTGTAGTCGCCGCGCAGCGCCGGCAGGATCATCCGCAGGATCTCCTCGTCGCCGAGCAGGTCCCCGTGGGTGCCGCTGAGGGTGCGCAGCTCGGCGACGATCCCGTTGTCGTCGCGCAGGTGCACCGACTCCTCCCGGTGCGTCGAGGGCGCGCGGCGGCCGGAGGCGATCAGGCCGAGCGGGGCGTGACCGGACTGCTCCAGCCGGCGGGCCACCTCGAAGCCGAGCACCGCGCCCATGCTGTGGCCGAAGAGCGTGAGCGGGCGGTCGGCGAACGGCTGCAACGCCGCGTGGATCGCGTCGGCGTAGTCGGCGACGTTGTCGATGGTCGGCTCGGTGCGGCGGTCCTGCCGGCCCGGGTACTGGACGGTCAGCACCTCCAGCTCCGGCGACAGTGCGGTGGAGAACGGCCGGAAGAAGCTGGCCGAGCCGCCCGCGTGCGGCAGCACGACCAGGCGCGGCGCCCCGTCGTTCGCCGGGTGGAATCGGCGGATCCACAGTCCGCTGTCGACGGCGGCCTCAACCATGGGTGCCCCTGTCCCTCGTGCCTTCGCCCTGTCAGTCTTCCTGCTCCGGACGCTAGTTCGAGGTCGGAGCCAGGGTCAAGTGTGGCCGACGATCACTGGCGCGGGGCCAGGATCGGGCGCTGGTGAGGGTGGACGGGGGCTGCCTCGGGAGTGGATCGGGACTGGACGGGGGCTGGACGGAGTCTCGAGTGAGGGTGAAGCAGCGTGGGGTGGGGCCGGTGTGACGGGTGGGGCTGATGGGGTCTGAGAGCTGGATGAGAGCTGAGTGGCACCAGAGAATCCGGACTACGACGGGTTTCGGCCGAAACAACGGCAGGTTTCAGTCAAGGAACCTCCGCTTCCAGACGATGTCCGCGGCACGTCAACAAGTCGCTACCAAACCGTCAAAGATGTGCGAGGGAATGAGGTGGCCCCGCTCTTGACGGCCGACCCTGGTCGTAGCCTGCCGGGCAGACCGCCCCGCGGTACACCGGTGCCACCGCACCCACCGCCGCCCCGTACCCAGCCACACCTGCGAAGGGACCCACCGCATGGACAGCCGCGTGGTGCCCTCCTCGCAGGGCAACCCCGTCCTCGGGCGTGCTGCCGAACTTGCCGTCCTGGACCGCGCAGCCGAGGCCGCCCGCGACGGACTGCACCTGCTGGTGCTGCGCGGCGCCCCCGGGATGGGGCGGACCGCGCTGCTGGACGCCTTCGCGACGTCGCCGAGCTGCCGGGCAGCGACGGTGCTGCGCGCCACCGGTGCGCGGCAGGCGGCGTTCGGGGTGGTGCGCGAGCTGTTCGGGGTGGTGGAGGGAGTGGAGGGGTCGGTTGCCGCCGGCGGGGTCGCGGCGCAGCGGCGGCATGCGGTGCACCAGGAGCTGTACCGGCGGCTGCGGCAGTCGGCGCAGCGCGGGCCGGTGGTGGTCACCGTGGACGACGCCGAGCTCGCCGACCCGGAGTCGCTGCACTGGCTCGCCTTCCTGCTGCGCCGGGCGGCGGAGCTGCCGCTGCTGGTGGTGTTGAGCCTGGGGTGCGGGGAGTCGGCGGGGCCGGAGACGGCGGGGGCGGTGTCGACGGAGGTGGCGTCGGCAGCGGGAGCGGTGCTGGCGGATCTGTTCGCGGAGCAGGAGTGGCGGTCGCTGGAGCTCGGGCCGCTGGGGCCTGACGCCGTACGGGAGTTGCTCGCGGAGCGGCTCGGCCGGGGGGTGGCTGACGGTGCGGTGGACGCGTGCCTGGAGCTGACCGGTGGGCGGCCGCGGTTGCTGGTGGACACCGTGGAGCGGCTGGCCGCCGGCACGGAGTCGGTGGCGCGAGCGGCGGACGACAGCGCGGCGGACTTCGCGCGCGCCGCACTCGCCGTGGTGCCGGCGGCGGTGCGCGACACCGCTAGGGCGGTGGCCGTGCTGGGTGGCGTGCAGCGGGAAATCGTGGGTGGACTAGCGGAGTTGTCGTTGTGTCAGGTCGAGGCCGCGTTGGATGCGCTCGCCGGGCTGGGCCTGCTCAGCGGGACGGGCGAGGGCGACGGTTTCGCGCTGCCCGGTTTCCGTGCCGCGGCGCTGCGGGCCCTTGGCGGGCGCGGCGGTGCGGGCGTGGGCTGGCAGGCGCGGGCCACCCGGTTGCTCGCCGACGCGGGCGCGACGGCGGAGGAGATCGCGCAGCTCGCGGAGTTCGAAGAGCTTCAGGGGTGCGAGGAGTTCGAGGAGTGCGAGGAGTGCGAGGAGTGCGAGGAGTCTGAAGGGCCTGCGGCGGACGGGGAGTCGCCCGCCCGGTCCGGCGGGGTGAGCCGGGCCGGCTGGGTGCACCCGCTCCCGTTCGGCAGTGGTCATCCGCCTTGCGTCGTCTCCGGGGTGCCCCGGGGTGGCGGGCGATGGCGGTCGGGCGTTGGGCGGTCGACGCTGCACCGGCCCGCGGAAGGCCGGCCGCCCCGGTTGGCGCGGGCGGCGGCAAGTCGGCGGGCCGGCCGTCGAGTCGGCCACCGGGCGGGCCATCGGGCCGGTTCGGCCACCACCCCGGGCAGCAGAGCCGGACCCGGCGCCTCGCCGTTCGTCGAGGCGCCGCGGTCGGGCCGGCATGGGCCGGTCCCGTGGGTCCGTGCAGCAGTGCCGGGCCGTTCGCGTAGCAGAGACCAGGGCGAGGACAGACGCAAGCATGACGCACGGCGAGGACGGCATCCCGCTGCCCGGCCGCAAGCAGGTCGGCGACGCGACGACCCCTACCCGGCCCGGCGGACCCTCGAGCACCGGCCCCCTGCCGGCCGACCCGACGGACCCGGGCCGCTCGGAGCGGTGCGCCACGGCTGACCGGGCCGAGCCGACACCACGTGCCGGTGTGCCGGGCGACACCGACGTGCCGTCGGGCGAACAAGAGACGCCGATCCATCCGGGCGCGGAGCTGGGCACACGCGCACCGGAGTCCGCGCAGCCCAGCGCGGCTCCGACCCGCACCGACGAGCCGGGCGACACTGACGTGCCGTCAGGCGAACAGCAAGCGGCGGCGCGCCAGGACACGGCTCCGGGCACACACGCCACCACCTACCCCGGCACGCCGCGCGAGCGAGAGTCCGCGCTGCCCGGCGCGACCCCGCCCCGCATCTGCGGGCCGGGCGGCACCGGCACGCCTTCGGGCGAACCACAGACGCCGGTCCACCCGGGCACAACGCGCCGCGCGCACACCACCACCCACCTCGGCACGCCCGCAGCCCACGCTCCGAGCGCGCCCTCCCCCGCCCAACCCCCGACTGCACCTTCCCCCGCTCCCCTCCTCGCGGAGCGGGACGGGGAGATCGCCGTGCTCCGGGAGGCGCTGGACCGGCTGGGGCGGGGGCGGTCCGGGCGGATCACCGTGACCGGGCAGCCCGGGGCGGGGCGTACCGCGCTGCTGCGGGCGACCGCGCGGCTCGCCGAGGCGGCCGGGCTGACCGCGCGCTGGGCGCAGGGTGCGGTCGCCGAGGTCAACCTGCCCTACGGCGTGCTCCGGCAGTGGTTCCCCGCCGGCGGGCCGGCGGGCCGCCGGCTCTGGGGCGACCCGGCGCAGCCCGTGCCCCCGGAGCACGGCGAGTTGGCCGCGCGGCTCGGGCGCGAGCTGCGGTCGGCGGCCCGGCGGGAGCCCCTGGTGCTGCTGCTGGACGATGCGCAGTGGGCCGACCGGGCCAGTCGCCGGGTGCTGGCGACGCTGGCCCGGCGCGGCCCGGACGGCCCGCCGATCCTGCTGGTGATCGCGGACAGCGGCCTGCCCGCCGTGCTGGACGAGGTCCCGGTACTGCCCGGCACCGAGGATCCGCGCTGCGCCCAGGACCTGCTCACCCCCGCGCCGCTCACCGCCGCCGGGGTGACCCGGGTGCTCGCCGCGCACTGGGCGGAGCCGCCGACCGAGCGTGACGGTGCCGCCGTGGCGGCCGCCACCCGGGGGAACCCGGCGCTGCTGGCCGGTGTGCTGCGCCTGGCGGTCGGGGGCGGGGTCCGGCCGGGGGCGGGCGACCCGGCGCTGCTGGAGCGGCTCGCCGGTGCGGCGCTGGCCGAGCAGGTGGCCCGGCTGCTGGACGGCGCGCCCGCCGAGTTGGCGCGGCTGCTGCGGGTGGTCGCGGTCTGCGGCGGCGCGTTGGACTTCGCGCTGGTCTGCACGCTCTCCGAGGTGCGCTCGATCTCCACCGCCACCGCGCGCGAGCTGCTCGCCGCCAGCGGCCTGACCAGCACGGCGGAACGGCCGCGGCTGCTCGATCCGGCCGCCGCCGCACCCGTGCTGGCCACGCTGCCGCCGGCCGAGCGGGCCGCCCTGCACGCGCGCGCCGCCGAGCTGGGCCACCGGCTGGCGGTCCCGGCGGAGGACCTGGGCCGGATGCTGCTCGGCACCCCCGCACTGGGTGACCCGTGGGCCGTGGCGGCGCTGCGGGACGCGGCCGCGCAGCAGCGGTTCGCGGGCCGGCCGGCGGCCGCCGCGGTGCTGCTCCGGCGCGCCCTGGACGAACCGCTCACCGAGCTGCAACGCGGACAGCTGCTCCTGGAGCTGGGCAGGACGGAGGCAGCCGTGGCGCCGGCGGTCGCGGACCGCCGGCTGGGCCGGGTGGTCCGGCTGACGGGTCCCGCGCTGGCGCCGCTGCGACTGGCGGCGGCCGACCTGCTGATCACGCACGGCGCGACCCCGGTCGGCTGGCAGCCGCAGACCGAGGCCGAGCGGGCCGGGCACGCGGCGCTCACCCCGCTGACGGCCGCGCTGCCCGGCCCGTGGCCCGGGCGGCTCGAAGAGCGCGGGCGGCACGGGGAGCACGGGGAGCACGGGGACCACGGGGACCACGGGGAAGCATGCGCCGCGGCGGTGCCGACGCCGGCGCCAGCCTCCACCCCAGCCACCGGCACCCTGAGCCCGGCGGCCGCCGGCAGCGCCGCCTGGCAGGCCGCCATCCAGGGAGAAAGTCTGCTGCGGGCCCGCGAGTTGGCCAGGATTGCGCTGGCCGTACCGAGCTCCGTGGCGCCCCTCTTCGCGCCCCGGCTGGCGGCCTGCCGCGCACTGCTGATCGCCGACGAGCCGGCCGGGGCGCGCGACGGGCTGGACGCGGTGCTGGTCGACGCCCGGCGCCAGGAGGCGTCGGGGGTGGCCGGCCGGGCCTTGCTGCTGCGGGCCGAACTGGAGCTGCGGCTGGGCCGGGTGGACGAGGCGGAGCGCGGGCTGGCGCGGGCGCTGCGAGCGGTGCCGCGCGACCACTGGCATCCGGCACTGGCGCCGACCGTGCCCGGCCTGGAGATCATGATCGCGCTCTGGCACGGCCGGCCCGACCTGGCCGAGCAGGCGGCGGCGGTGCCGCCACCGGCGGGCGGCGAGGCGGGCACCGCCTGGGCGTTCTGGCTCTTCGCCCAGGGCGTGCTGCGCGCCGCCGCCGACGATCCGGCGGGCGCGCTCGGCCTGTTCCAGGAGTGCGGGCGGCGGCTGCTGGCGCAGGGCTGGGCGAACCCGGCCCTGCTGCCCTGGCGGTCGTGCGCGGCCGCCGCCCTACGTCAACTCGAACGGCCGGACGCCGCTGCGGAGTTGGCCCGCCGGGAGCTGGTGCTGGCGCGGCGCTGGGGTACCGCCGCGGGGGTCGGGCTGGCCCGGCTGGCCGTCGGGCACAGCGCGGCCGCCGGCCCCGCGCTGGACGAGCTCGACCGTGGGGTCCGGCTGCTGCGCCACTCCCCCGCCCAGCTGAGCTACTGCCACGGACTGATCGAGCTGGCCGCCGCCCGGCTGCGCGCCGGGCAGCAGGCGTGCGCCGAAGCGCTGCTGCGGGAGGCGGAGGAGCTGGCCGGGGTCCTCGGCGCCGCGGCGCTGGCCCAACGGGCCCGGCAGGTGAGCGGCCGCGCCGCCCCCGCCAGCGGGCTGGCCTCGCTCGCCGCCCCCGACCCCACCCCGCGCCCCACCGTCCCGCACCCCCGCTTCCGGCTCCCGAACACCCGGTGACCCGGTGAGGAGAACCCCCGCCATGCCGATCGAACGGGCCACCGGATCCGGGCCGCTCGCCGCCACGCTGAACCAGGGGCACCCCACCAGCCGTACACCACATGCCGAGGTCTGCGGGGTGGTGTGGGGCACCCGCGCGAGTGAGCGGGAGGGGGGCACCGGGGTGCTGGGGTCGTCAGGCGTGCCCACGCCCACCCGAGCACGCCGCCCGGCCATCGCGCCCGCCGCCGCCCGGACCCCGGCCACCAAGGTGCCGGAGCCGTCAGCCATGCCCACGCGTGCGTCCACCCAGCCGCGCCACCCAGCGACCGTGCCCCCCGCCCCCGCCCGTCCTCCTGCCGCCCCGGCCGCGCTCACCACGAACCGCCCCGCCGTCCCGCACCCTGCCACCCCCCGCCCCGCGTGCCCGGGCGTCCGCTGAGGAGGAGACCCCATGCTCATCGAACGGGAGACCGAGCTCGGACTGCTCGCCAGCACCCTCCAGCAGGGCCGGGCCGGCGCCGGGTCCACGGTGGTGATCCGCGGACCGCTGGGGGCCGGTCGCACCGCGTTGGTGGGGGCGATCGCAGCACTGGCGGGACCGTTGGGGATCCGGGCGGCGCGGGCGGCGGCTGCGCCGGCCGAGCAGGACTTCGCCTTCGGGGTGGTCAGACAGTTGCTGGAGCCGGTGCTGGACGGACTGGACGGTCCGACGGGCGGCCCCGCCGGGCTGCCGTGCGACGACCCGGTGCCCGGCGAGCCGGCCGGCGTGCTGGCCGCGCTGCACGAGCTGACCGTCCGGCTCGCCGCGGCGCAGCCGCTGGTGCTGCTGGTGGACGACGTGCAGTGGGCCGACGACCCGTCCCTGGAGTGGCTCGGGCACCTGGCCCGACGGCTGCGCTCGGTGGCCGCGGTGCTGGTGCTGACCGTGCGGGAGGGCGATCCGGCGGGCGAGCGGGCGCCGGTGCGGGCGCTGCTGGCCGGTGCCGAGCACGCGTCGAGCCTGCGTCCGCTCTCCCCGGCCGGCACCGCGGCGGTGCTCGGCGGGCGGTTCGGCGGGGCGGTCGAGCCCGGGTTCGTCCGGGCCTGCCACCGGATGTCGGGCGGCAACCCGCTGGTGCTCGGCGCGCTGCTGACCGCGGTCGCCGAGGCCGGGCTGACGCCGGGCGCGGCCCAGGTGCACCGGCTGCCCGGGTTGTCGCTGCCGCTGCTGCGCCGCCGGGTGGCCGCCTGCCTGCGGCACCAGCCGGCGGCGGTGCGGGCGGTGGCCAAGGCGGTGGCACTGCTGGACGGTCAGGCGGACGCCGACCAGATCGGGCGGCTGGCCGGCACCGACCGGTTGGACTGCACCCGGGTGCTCGACGCGCTGCACCGGATGGGCCTGCTGACCGAGGGTCCGCGGCCGCGGCCCGCGCACCCGGCGATCCGCGACGCGCTGGAGGAGCTGATCAGCCTGGCCGAGCGCGAGCAGTTGCACCTGCGGGCCGCCGGGATCCTGCTGGCGGACGGCGGCGGGGTGGAGGAGGTGGCCGGTCAGCTGGTCGCGGTGGCCGCCGCGCAGGGCCCGTGGGCCCGGGAGGTGCTGCGCGAGGCGGCTGATCAACCAGGCCGGAGGCG
>NZ_JBNQTI010000181.1:0-16484 GCF_050325825.1 Kitasatospora sp. LaBMicrA B282 | reverse complement strand
CTCTTCCGATCTGGCCGGCCGACCCCGGCCAACCCGCCGGCGGGCGGCACCGCGACCACGCCGGCCCCGGCCAACCCGGCGCAGACCCCGCCGGCCCAGAACCCGCCGGCCCCGCAGCCGCCGGCCGACCCGCAGACCGAGATCAAGCCGACCAGCTACCTGACCAGCGGCAACCAGCTCACCGTCTTCTTCTACGGCGTGACCTGCGACAAGTTCGGGCTGACCGCGGACGAGGGCCGCTCCGGCACGGTCCGGGTCCAGGTGGTGATCACCCAGCACCTGCCGGTCGGCCGGATGTGCCCGGCGCTGGTCAAGCAGCAGTCGGTGGTCGCCACGCTGGGCCAGCCGCTGAACGGCCGCGCGGTGCTCGACGCGACGACCGGGGCGAACGTGCCGCTGGAGTCGGTGCCGAACGGCGGCCCGGTCAGCGCCGGCAACTGAGCGCAGTACGCGGACACGACGACGGCGGCGGCCCCGGATGATCCGGGGCCGCCGCCGTCGTCGGTGCTACCGGCGCTGCTCGCCGGGCGCCGCTTAGCTGAACGAGTCGCCGCAGGCGCAGGAGCCGGTGGCGTTCGGGTTGTCGATGGTGAAGCCCTGCTTCTCGATCGTGTCCACGAAGTCCACGGTGGCGCCGCCCAGGTAGGGGGCGCTCATCCGGTCGGTGACGACCTTGACGCCGTTGAAGTCCTTGACGACGTCGCCGTCCAGCGAGCGCTCGTCGAAGAAGAGCTGGTAACGCAGGCCCGAGCAGCCACCGGGCTGGACGGCGACGCGGAGCGCGAGGTCGTCGCGGCCCTCCTGCTCCAGCAGGCCCTTCACCTTGGCCGCGGCGGCATCGGTAAGGAGCAGACCACTCTCGACGGTGGTCTCGTCCTGGACGGTCATCTGCTTACTCCCGGTCTGTGACGACATACTGCCGCCAGTGCAAACCAGCGGCCGCCCGGTTTGATTCCGGGCAGTGGATCGAGTTCGCGGACCCGGTCCGCTCCTCTTCCCGTCCATGCTCGCACACCGCACCCGAAGGGGGCACCGAGCGCCGCTCGACCGGTGCGCGCCCGCTCCGTGCGCGGTGTGCGCCCCGACGGGTGCGCCGCTCACCTCCGGTCGGCGCACGCGGGCCGCGGCAGCAGGCAGGATGGACGGATGATCCTGCGTCAGATCCGCGAGGGTCGGGGCGACGCCGAGACGGTCCGGCTGATCGCCGCCGAGGCCTTCGGAGCGCTGCAACCCGGCCCCGCCCACGTCCCGAGCGAGGCCGAGGTCATCCTGCACGAGGCCCGGACCAGGCACCTGGCCGGCACCGACCCGGAGGGCTGCTGGCTGGCCGAGGAGGACGGGCGGGCGATCGGCTTCGCGCTCTCGATGCGCCGCGAGGGGGTGTGGGTGCTGGCCCTGACCGCGGTGCTGCCCGAGTTCCAGGGCAAGGGGGTGGGCCGGGTGCTGCTGGAGCAGGCGGCCGCGCACGGCCGGGCCTGCCTGCGCGGCATGATCACCGTCTCCACCGACCCGGCGGCCGCCCGCCGCTACCGCAAGGCCGGCTACACGCTGCACCCCACCATGCGGCTGACCGGCCGGGTGGACCGGGCCGGCCTGCTGGACGCCGGGGACATCCCGGTGCACCCCGGCAACGCCGGCCACCGCGACCTGCTGGACTCGATCGACCGCCGGCTGCGCGGGGCCGCGCACGGCCCGGACCACGCGCTGATGCTGGCCCACTACGACGAACTGCTGGTGGCCGACACCCTGGCCGGCAGCGGTTACTGCTACCGGCTGGGCGGCAGCGTCAAGCTGCTGGCCGCCACCTCGCGGCGGCTGGCCGTGCGGCTGCTGCGCGAGGCGCTGGCCCGGGTGCCGGACGGCACCGAGGCCAGGGTGGAGTTCGTCACCGCCGAGCAGGAGTGGGCGGTGGACGTCGGGCTGGAGGTGGGCCTGAGCGTGACGAACAACGGCTTCCTGGCGCTGCGCGGGATGAAGCCGCCGGCCCCCTACCTGCCGAGCGGCGGCTTCC
The DNA here is from genome assembly GCF_050325825.1 of Kitasatospora sp. LaBMicrA B282. Taxonomy (NCBI): domain Bacteria; kingdom Bacillati; phylum Actinomycetota; class Actinomycetes; order Kitasatosporales; family Streptomycetaceae; genus Kitasatospora; species Kitasatospora sp. LaBMicrA B282. The sequence goes on along the minus strand of NZ_JBNQTI010000181.1, from coordinate 14,473 downwards.
TCTAGACCGGCTCCCGACCGGACCCGGCTCAGCGCATGGTGTCGAGGATCTCCTCGACCATCTCCATGGTGGTGCCCGGGTGCAGGAAGGCGAACCGGGCCACCGTCTCGCCGTCCCAGCCGGTCGGGGTGACGAAGCCGATCTGGTCCGCCAGCAGGCGCTGCGACCAGGCGTAGTAGTCCTGCTCCTGCCAGCCGGTGCGGCGGAAGCAGACCGCCGAGAGCTGCGGGTCGTGCAGCAGCTCCAGGTGCTCGGTGCGGCGGATCAGCTCGGCGGTCTCCCGGGCCAGGGTGAGCCCGGCCTCGATCGCGTCGGTGTACGCCTGGGTGCCGTGCACCGCCAGCGAGAACCAGAGCGGCAGGCCGCGGGCCCGGCGGGTGAGGTGGTAGGCGTAGTCGGTGGGGTTCCACTCGTCGCCCTCGTGGTGCAGCACGTCGAGGTAGCCGGCGTCCTGGGTGTGCACGGCCTTGGCCAGGCGCGGCTCGCGGTAGAGCAGCGCGGCGCAGTCGAAGGGCGCGAAGAGCCACTTGTGCGGGTCGACGACGAAGGAGTCGGCGTGCTCGATGCCCTGGTAGCGCTCGCGCACCGAGGGGGCGAAGAGACCGGCGCCGCCGTAGGCGCCGTCCACGTGGAACCAGAGGCCGCGCTCGCGGGTCACCTCGGACAGGCCCTGCAGGTCGTCGATGATGCCCTCGTTGGTGGTGCCGGCGGTGCCGACCACGGCGATGACCGTCTCCGGGTGGGGATCGGCGGCCAGCGCGGCCCGCAGCGCCTCGCCGGTGAAGCGGCGGTCCACGGTCGGCACCTTGAAGGCCTCGACGCCGATGATGTTGAACGTGTTCTTGACCGAGGAGTGCACCTGGTCGGCCACCGCGACCCGCAGCCGCGCCTCCGGACCACAGCCCTGCTGTGAATTGGCCAGCTTGCGGCGCGCCACGTCGCGGGCCACCACCAGGGCGGAGAGGTTGCCGGCCGAGCCGCCGGAGACGAAGGTGCCGCCGGCCGTCTGCGGCAGCCCCGCCCGGTCGGCTATCAGGCGCAGCACCTGGTTCTCGGCGGCGATCGCACCGGCCGCCTCCAGCCAGGAGATGCCCTGCAGCGAGGCGCAGGAGACCACCATGTCGAAGAGCAGCGCGGCCTTGGTCGGGGCGCACGGGATGAAGGAGAGGTAGCGCGGGCTGTCGGCGGAGATCACCGCGCGGGACAGCTCGTGGTCGTACAGCTTGAGCACGTCGGCCGGGTCGTTGCCGCGCTCGTTCAGCAGACCGGCCAGGTGGGCGCGCAGCTGCTCGCCGTCGCCGGGGTGGTCCAGCGGCACCGGGTCGTACTGCAGGCGCTCGCGCATGTAGCCGAAGACCAGGTCGACGAGCGCGTTGTCGGGCTGGTGCATGCGGTGCGGGACGGCGGGGGTCACGGCGGGGCTCCTTCGGCTAGAACGCATGATCAGCGTAGGCAGCACGGCCGTGCGCACGCGCGTCCGAATGCGCCGCTTCGGGCAGCTTTCGAGCGTGTTCCGGTCGGGTGGCGCAGGAATCCTGCGCGGCGGAGCCGGGCGACCGGGTGGCGAACCGTTCCGTCAGCCGATCAGCCGGGAGAGCACCACCGAACTGCGGCTGCGCTGCACCCCCGGCTCGCGCCGGATCCGCTCGATCACGGCCTCCAGGTGCCGGGTGTCGGCGGCCCGCAGGTGCACCAGGGCGTCCGGGTCCCCGGTGACCGTCCAGGCCGCGACCACCTCGGGGAACTGCCGCAGACTGGCCAGGATCTCCTCCGGCGCGGTGCGCTCGCGGCAGTAGATCTCCACGAACGCCTCGGTCTGCCAGCCGAGCAGCTCGGGGTCGAGCACCACGGTGAAGCCGCGCACCACGCCGCGCGAGCGCAGCCGGTCGATCCGGCGGCGCACGGCGGTGGCGGAGAGGTTGGCGAGCAGGCCGATCTCGGCGTACGAGGCGCGTCCGTCGCGGCCCAGGTGGGCCAGCAGCAGGCGGTCGGTCTCGTCGAGGGAGACACCGCCCACCTCGGGCGGTCGGCTCGTGCTCATGGTTGCGGGGTCTCCACGGGTGCGGGGCGGGGCGGAAGGTTCCGCTTACCGCCCCATTCTCCCGAACGCGCGGGCCCCGTCCACCAAGACCACTCAGTCCACCGGAACCGGCCGGTCCACCCACACCACTCAGTCCACCAGCAGCACGATCTTGCCGCGGGTCCGCCCCTCGGCGCTCAGCTGCTGCGCGGAGGCGGCCTGCGCCAGCGGGAAGGTGGAGGCCACCGTGACGCTGAGCCTCCCCTGCTCGACCAGTTCCCCCAGCGCCGCGAGGTCGGCGGCGTCCGGCCGGACGAAGACGTAGTGGCCACCGAAGGCGAGCACCGCCGGGTCGGCGATCGAGGCGATCCGACCGCGCTGGCGCACCAGCGGCTCGGAGAGCGCCACCACCGCGCCGCCGACCAGGTCGAACACCGCGTCCACCCCGTCCGGGGCGAGCGCACGCACCCGCTCGGCCAGGCCCTCGCCGTAGGCCACCGGCTCGGCGCCGAGCGAGCGCAGGTAGGCGTGGTTGTGCTCGCGCGCGGTGCCGATCACCCGGGCGCCGAGCGCCACCGCGATCTGGGTGGCGAAGCCGCCGACCCCGCCGGCCGCCGCGTGGATCAGCACGGTCTCGCCGGCCGCCAGCGCGAGCGCCTTGACCAGGCCCTGGTAGGCGGTCAGGCCGGCCAGCGGCAGCCCGCCGGCCTCCGCCCAGCCGAGCCGGGCCGGCTTGGCGGCCAGGGTGCGCACCGGGGCGGCCACCAGCTCGGCGTAGGTGCCGTGCTCGGCCCAGTCCTTGCGGACGTAGCCCATCACCTGGTCGCCGACCCGGAACTCGGTGACGCCCGGCCCCACCCGTTCCACCACCCCGGCCACGTCCCAGCCCAGGACCAGCGGGAAGTGCACGTCCAGGGCCGGGTCCAGCCGGCCCTCGCGCAGCTTCCAGTCGACCGGGCTCACCCCGGCCGCCTTCACCCGGACCAGCACGGAGTCCGGCCCGACCTTGGGATCGGGCAGCTCCAGGTACTCGATGACCTCGGGGCCGCCGTAGCGACGGATCGCGATCGCCTTCATAGGCCCAGGAAACACGCTCGAGCCGGACGCCGCCGGTCGGCGCGCGGCACCCACTCAGCCGCAGGCCAAGCCGCCGCCGTGGCACGAGGATCGCGTCACATCGACACGATGTCCATCGTCAGAGTGACGCTAACCGGTTATCATAGATAGCGTCAGAAAGACGAGAAGGCTGGACCGTTCCGGCCGCCGAGGAAGGGCGTCCGCCCGTGACCACCACCGTTGAGCCCACCTTCGCCGAGCCGGCCGCGACGCCGCTCGCGCTGCTGCTGCTCGGCCGCCAGGCCGACCCGAACAGCGAGCGCGGCGTGGAGTGCCCCGGCGACCTCCCGCCGGCCTCCGACCCCGACCTGGTCGAGCGCGCCCGCGCCGCCAAGGCGAAGCTCGGCGACCGCGTCTTCATCCTGGGTCACCACTACCAGCGCGACGAGGTCATCGAGTTCGCCGACGTCACCGGTGACTCCTTCAAGCTGGCCCGGGACGCCGCGGCCCGGCCGCAGGCCGAGTACATCGTCTTCTGCGGTGTGCACTTCATGGCCGAGTCGGCCGACATCCTGACCACCGACGCCCAGCAGGTCGTGCTGCCGGACCTGGCGGCCGGCTGCTCGATGGCCGACATGGCCACCGCCGAGCAGGTCGCCGAGTGCTGGGAGGTGCTGCAGGAGGCCGGCATAGCCGACGTGACCGTCCCGGTCTCGTACATGAACTCCTCCGCCGACATCAAGGCCTTCACCGGCCGGCACGGCGGCACCATCTGCACCTCCTCCAACGCCAAGCGGGCACTGGAGTGGGCCTTCGAGCAGGGCGAGAAGGTGCTCTTCCTGCCGGACCAGCACCTGGGCCGCAACACCGCGGTGCGCGACCTCGGCCTCTCGCTGGACGACTGCGTGCTCTACAACCCGCACAAGCCGAACGGCGGCCTGACCGCCGAGCAGCTGCGGGACGCCAAGATGATCCTCTGGCGCGGGCACTGCTCGGTGCACGGCCGGTTCACCCTGGACTCGGTGGCCGAGGTCCGCGAGCGGATCCCCGGCGTGACCGTGCTGGTGCACCCCGAGTGCCGCCACGAGGTGGTCGCCGCCGCCGACCAGGTCGGCTCCACCGAGTACATCATCAAGGCGCTGGACGCCGCCGAGCCCGGCTCCAAGTGGGCCATCGGCACCGAGCTCAACCTGGTCCGCCGGCTCGCCAAGGCGCACCCGGACAAGGAGATCGTCTTCCTGGACCGCTCGGTCTGCTTCTGCTCCACGATGAACCGGATCGACCTGCCGCACCTGGTCTGGGCGCTGGAGTCGCTGGTCGAGGGCCGGGTGCCGAACGTGATCACGGTGGACCCGGAGACCGAGAAGTACGCCAAGGCCGCGCTGGACCGGATGCTGGCGCTGCCGTAGCGGCCCGGCCCCACGGCAACGCGTGAGGGGCGGCACCCATCGGGTGCCGCCCCTCACGCGTGTCGCCGTCCGGCCGTTACTCCGGGATGCCCGGGATCAGGCCGTCGCCCTCGGCGCGCAGCAGCTGGTGGACCTGGTCGATGGTCGCCCCCGCGTCCGGCAGGATCGCGTCCGAGGGACCCAGGTAGTCGGCCGCCATCGGCACGCCCACCTGGCGCACCGCCGTCAGCAGATTGTCCAGGGTGCCCCGGAAGGCCGTCTCGTCCCCCGAATCCAGTGCGGTGAGCAGCTCGTCGTCGAGCTGGTTCAGCCGGTGCAGGTGCTCGTCCGAGACCTGGAACTGACCCTCACCCATGATCCTCATGATCATGCTGGCGTCTCTCCCTGCTGTCGATCCGGCGGGCTTACTTGTGGTAGTTGATGGTGGGCGGCGGGGTGTCCTCGTGCCCGTTGCCCTGCTCGATCGCCGCCGGGCCGCTCGACCCGCCGCCCAGCTCGGCCTTCATCCGGGCCAGCTCCAGCTCGACGTCGCTGCCGCCGGCCACCCGCTCCAGCTCGGCCTCGATGTCGTCCTTGCGGCCGAGACCGCTGGCGTCGTCCAGCGCACCCGAGGCCAGCAGCTCGTCGATCGCACCGGCCCGCGCCTGCATCTGCGCGGTCTTGTCCTCGGCCCGCTGGATGGCCAGGCCGACGTCGCCCATCTCCTCCGAGATCCCGGAGAAGGACTCCGCGATCCGGGTCTGCGCCTGGGCGGCGGTGTAGGTGGCCTTGATGGTCTCCTTCTTGGTGCGGAAGGCGTCCACCTTGGCCTGCAGCCGCTGGGAGGCGAGCGTGAGCTTCTCCTCCTCGCCCTGCAGCTGCTGGTACTGCACCTGGAGGTCGTTGATCTGCGACTGCATCGCGGACTTGCGGGTCAGCGCCTCGCGGGCCAGGTCCTCGCGGCCCAGCGCGAGCGCCTTGCGCCCCTGGTCCTCGTACTTGGCCGACTGCTGCTGGAGCTGGGTCAGCTGGAGCTCCAGGCGCTTGCGGGAGGTGGCGACGTCGGCCACTCCCCTGCGCACCTTCTGCAGCAGTTCGAGCTGCTTCTGGTACGAGTAGTCGAGCGTCTCGCGCGGGTCCTCCGCCCGGTCCAGGGCCTTGTTGGCCTTGGAGCGGAAGATCAGCCCCATACGCTTCATGATTCCGTCGCTCATGGGCCTCGGGTGCCCCCTTCTCCGGGCTGCGGTTTCTCTCGTACCAAAATCTACTGCGAGTGTATGTGCTGCGGTGCCACGACCGCAGTACACCTACCTGCAACAAGAGTGCTACGACCGGACCCGGCCCGGCCTCCTCCCCGAGGTGGATCCGGGCGGGGCTCCCCTGACAGGGGAGTACCGGATGACGGGTGGGTACTGGTGGGGCGCGGTTCCACGGAACGGGACGTCCGCCGGGGTATATCGGCGTTCGGACGACCAGCACGTACGCTTGTCGTGTGTTCCGACGCCGTTCAGATGATTCCCCCTCCTCCGCCACCGCGCTGGCCGAGCAGGACGAGGTAGGCCAGGCCCGCGACCCGCAGGCCAAGAAGGGCCGCCCCACGCCCAAGCGGAGCGAGGCCGAGGCCAACCGCAAGACCCGGGTCACCGTGCCCAAGGACCGCAAGGAGGCCGCCAAGCAGTCGCGCGAGCGGCTGCGGTCCGAGCGGGAGAAGCAGCGGATGGCGCTGCTCAACGGCGACGAGCGTGCGCTGCCACGCCGCGACAAGGGCCCGGTGCGGCGCTTCGCCCGCGACTACATGGACTCCCGCTACTCGCTGGCCGAGTTCTTCCTGCCCTTCGCCGTGGTGATCCTGGTGCTCAGCGTGCTGCGGGTGCCGGCGCTGCAGCTGCTCTCCACCCTGCTCTTCGGGCTCTTCCTGGTGCTGGTCGTCCTCGACTTCCTGCGCCTGGGCCTCGGCCTGAAGCGGGCGCTGGCCAACCGGTTCCCGAACGAGGACAAGCGCGGCGCGGTCGGCTACGCCCTGATGCGCAACCTCCAGATGCGCCGGCTGCGGCTGCCCAAGCCGCAGGTGAAGCGGGGCGAGCACCCCTGACCGCCGAGCCGCAGGCGTACGACTGGGCCCCCGCCTCGCCGGGGCCCGGTCTGTACCCCCTGCCCGGGCAACCGGACGGCACCCACGACCGCGGGGCGTACCCCGCCGGCACCGGCACGCCCCAGTACCACGGCGGCCACGCCCAGCCGTACCCCCCGGCGTACGGCTACGGCGGCGCCGGGTACGGCGGCCACCAGGTCCACGGACCCGGGCTGCCGGCCCGCAGCGGCTCCTTCGCCGGCGGGGCCGGCGCCTGGCTGGAGCGCCAGGGCGGCCTGCACAACCTGGTCCGCCAGGAGATGGTCGCCCGCCAGCTGGCCGAGCAGCTCGCCGGCCACTTCGGCGAGCGCGCCCGGCACACCCCGCTGCGGGTGCTGGACGTCGGCTGTGGCCAGGGCACCCAGGCGCTGCGGCTGGCCCGGGCCGGCCACCTGATCACCGGGCTCGACTCCGACCCGGTCACCCTCGGCGCCGCGCACGCGATGCTGGCCGCCGAGCCGCCCGAGGTGCGCGAGCGGGTGCGGCTGCTGAGCGGCGACGGGCACCACTGCGGCCGCTGGTTCGGGCCCGGCAGCTTCGACGTGGTGCTCTGCCACGGCGTGCTGATGTACCTGCCCGACCCCGACCCGCTGATCGCCTCGCTGGCCCGGATGGTCGCCCCCGGCGGCCTGCTCTCGCTGCTGGCCCGCAACCGGGACGCGCTGGCCCTGCGGTTCGGGCTGACCGGCGACTGGCGGGCCGCGCTGCAGGCCTTCGACTCCGACCACTACACCAACCGGCTGGGCCTGACCGCCCGGGCCGACCGGCTGGCCGACCTCGGTGCCACCCTGCGCGAGATGGCCGTGCCGCTGCGGCACTGGTACGGCGTGCGGGTCTTCACCGACGCCATGCCGGACCACGCCGCGCCGGTCGACGGCCGCCAGCTCGGCCAACTGCTGGAGGCCGAGGAGCGCGCCGGGCGCACCGACCCGTACCGCGAGGTGGCGGCACTGCTCCACCTGATCGGTACCAAGTAGCGCGCCGCGACGCTCCCCCGGCGACCGCCGACGACCGGCCCGGCCGTCTCCGTCCTCGGGCGGGCCGCTACTCGGCCTCGTGCAGGCTCATCGGGTAGATCACGGTGTCGTCGTCCAGCAGCACCACCCGGTCGATGCCCTCCGCCAGCAGCCGCTGCCACTCCTCGCCGATCCAGGTCTCGGCGTCGCCCTGGCTGCTGAACTCCTCGTCGCCGCCCGCCAGGGCGACCGCCGAACCGTCCGCCGCCTCGTACCGCCACGTCCACACCATGCCCGGCTCCTTCCCGTCCCTCTTGCCGTCCGTTGCAGTGCGCGCAGGCTATCGCCCGAGGTACAGCTGCCCGCGGGCGCGCCGCTCAACCGCGGTGCGCCAGGATGAGCCCCATGACTCGTACCTTGATCCTCGGCGGCGCCCGGTCCGGCAAGTCCACCCGGGCCGAGTGGCTGCTGCGCGACCGGACCGACGTGCTCTACGTGGCCACCGGCGGCCGGCGGGCCGACGACCCCGAGTGGGCCGAGCGGGTCGCCCGGCACCGGGAGCGGCGGCCGGCCGCCTGGCGCACCGCGGAGACGGTCGACCTGGAACCGGTGCTGGCCGACCGGGGCGACCCGGCCCCGGTGCTGGTCGACTGCCTGGGTCTGTGGCTGACCAGCGTGATGGACCGGGCCGACGCCTGGGACGACGCGGCGTGGGAACGCTCGGCGGCGGACGCGGTGGAGCGGCGCTGCGCCGAGCTGGCGGCGGCGCTGCGGGTGACCGGGCGTCAGGTGGTGGCGGTCAGCAACGAGGTGGGGCTCGGGGTGGTGCCGGCCAGCGCGGCCGGGCGGCGGTTCCGGGACACCCTGGGGCGGCTCAACATGGCGGTCGCCGAGGCCTGCGACCAGGTGGAGCTGGTGGTGGCGGGTCAGCCGCTCACCATCAAGGCCCCGGCGGCCGCGGCCGGCCCGGCTCCGGTCCGGCACACCCCGGACAGCGCCCGGCGCGGTTGGTAAGGTTCCGCACGATGGACACCACCGTGGATCTCGATTCCTTCGCCTCGCTGGTCGAGCGACCCGACGACGCCGCCCGCCGGGCCGCCGAGGAGCGCTGGGCGCAGCTGGACAAGCCCCGTGGCGGGCTCGGGCAGTTGGAGGAGCTGGGCAGCTGGCTCGCCTCGGTCCAGGGCGGCACCGAGGTGCGCGCGCTGAGCGCGGCCAAGGTGCTGCTCTTCGCCGGCGACCACGGCATCGCCGAGCTGGGGGTCTCCCGGCTGGCCGCCGCCGGCGGCACCGCCGAGCGGGTGCACGCGGTGCTGGACGGCAGCGCCACGGTGGCCCGGCTGGCCCGTCGTTACGGTGCCGGGCTGCGGGTGGTGGACCTCTCGGTCGACGCGGGTGCCGAGGAGTTCGGCCCCGAGGTGAGCGAGCACCGGATCCGCCGCGGCTCGGGCCGGATCGACCTGGAGAACGCGCTCACCGAGCAGGAGGCCGCCCGGGCCTTCGCGGTCGGCATGGCGATCGCCGACGAGGAGGCCGACCTGGGCACCGACCTGGTGCTGCTCGGCGACCTGGGGGTCGGCTCGACCACGGTGGCCGCGGTGCTGGTCGGTGCGCTCTGCGGGACCGACGCGGCCGCCGTCTGCGGGCGCGGCTCGGGGATCGACGACCGGGTCTGGATGGTCAAGTGCGCCACCATCCGGGACGCGCTGCGGCGGGCCCGTCCGGTCCTGGGCGACCAGCTCGCGCTGCTCGCGGCCACCGGCGGTGCCGACTTCGCGGCGATCACCGGGTTCCTGCTGCAGGCCGCGGTGCGCAAGCTGCCGGTGGTGCTGGACGGCGTGGTCTCGGCCGCCTGCGCGCTGATGGCGCAGCGGATCTCGTTCCGGGCCCCGGAGTGGTGGCGGGCCGCGCAGCTCACCGGCGAGCCAGCCCTGGCCAAGGCCTACGACCGGCTCACCCTGAACCCGCTGCACGACCAGCAGGTCACCATGGGCGAGGGGGTCGGCGCCGTGCTCGCCCTGCCGCTGCTGCAGGCCGCCTCGGACGCGCTGGCCGAGCAGGCCTTCGTGCCCGCGCTGCCGACCGCCCCGCGCCCGCCGGCCAAGCTGCCCTCCGCCGCCGAGCTGCTGGGCCGGCTCTGAGCGGCACCGCCGGCGACCCACCGCCGCCCGGGCCCGTACCGGCCGAACCACCGCTGCCCGGACCCGTACCGGCCGAACCACCGCTCCCCGGACCCGTACCGGCCGAACCGGCGCTGCCGGGACTGCGCTTCGCCTTCGGCACGCTCTCCGTGCTGCGGGTGCGGGTGGCGCGCTGGGACCGGACGGCCGGCGGGCGGGCGATGGTGGCGGCGCCGCTGGTCGGGCTGGTGCTCGGCGCCCTGGCGGCCGGGGTCGGGGCGTTGGTCTGCTGGCGGGGCGGGTCCCTGCTCGGTGCGGTGGCCGCGCTCGCCGTGCTGGCCGGGCTGACCCGCGGGCTGCACCTGGACGGCCTGGCGGACGTGGCGGACGGGCTGGGCAGCGGGAAGCCGGCCGAGGACGCGCTGCGGATCATGAAGCAGTCCGACATCGGCCCGTTCGGGGTGCTCTCCCTGGTGCTCCTGCTGCTGGCCCAGGCCGCCGCGCTGGCCGGGCAGTTCGGCCACTCGCCGGCCCGCGGTGCGCTGGCGGTGCTGACCGCGGCGGTGGCCGGACGGTGCGCACTCGCCTGGGGCTGCCTGCGTCCGGTGCCGGCCGCCCGGCCCGGCGGGCTGGGGGCGATGGTGGCGGGCGCCGTGGCGGTACCGGCGGCGCTGGCCGGCACCCTGCTGAGCGCCCTCGGACTGAGCGTCCTCGGCCTGGCCCTGCCGGGCTGGCACCCGCGCTACGCGCTGGCCCTGATCGTCGGTCAACTCGCGGCGACCGCCCTGCTGGTCCGCTGCGTGCGCCGGTTCGGCGGGGTCACCGGGGACGTGCTCGGCGCGCTGGTGGAGACCGCGGCGCTGGCCGCACTGGTGACCCTCGCGGTGCTCCCCTGAGCCGCCCGGCCCGGAATTCCGGGGCTGCGCGGGCGACGCCAGGCTGAACCCGTGCTGAATCCGGACGGACGCCCGGGCGCGGCGGCATCCCAGCATGCGGACTACCATGCGGTGAGCACCGTAGCCCTGCGCCGTCACCGCGGAGCATGCTGGGGCTGATGCCATGCGGCAGAACCCGCCGTGGACCGCGAAAGAACAGGACGCAATTACGTGACTGCACTGTCTGTGAGCACCTCCTCCGCCGCCGCGCTGCGCGCGGACGCCGTGGTGATCGGTATCGCGAAGGGCCCCAAGGGCCTGGTGGTGGCCTCCGGCGCCGAGGCGCTGGTCGAGGCGTTCGAGGGCAAGCTGACCGAGGTCCTCACCACCCTGGGCGCGACCGGTGCCGAGGGCGAGGCCGTCAAGCTGCCGGCGCCGGCCGGCCTGAAGGCGGGCTTCGTGCTCGCCGTCGGCCTGGGCGAGGCCGGCGAGGGCGACCACTCGGCCGAGGCGCTGCGCCGGGCGGCGGGCGTGGCGGCGCGGACCCTGAGCGGCGCCAAGAAGGCCGGCGTGGCGCTGCCGGCCGAGACCGCGGAGCAGGTCGAGGCGGTCGCGCTGGGCGGGCTGCTCGGTGCCTACGACTTCACCGCCTACCGCACCGGCGAGGGCACCAAGGAGCCGGTCGGCGAGCTGGTCGTGCTCACCACCCGCAAGGGCAGCAAGGACGCCAAGGCCGCGGTCGAGCGCGCCACCGTGCTCGGCGAGGAGATGAACCGGGCCCGCGACCTGATCAACACCCCGCCGAACGACCTGCACCCGAAGGCCTTCGCCACCATCGCGCAGGGCGTCGGCAAGGAGCTCGGCCTCAAGGTCGAGGTGTGGGACGAGAAGGCGCTGACCAAGGGCGGCTTCGGCGGCATCCTCGGCGTCGGCAACGGCTCCGCCAACCCGCCCCGGCTGGTGAAGATCGCCTACACCCACCCGAAGGCCAAGACCACCCTCGCCTTCATCGGCAAGGGCATCACCTACGACTCGGGCGGCATCTCGCTCAAGCCGGCCGGCCACAACGAGACCATGAAGTGCGACATGTCCGGTGCCGCCGCGGTCTTCTCCGCCGTGGTCGCCGCCAAGCGCCTCGGCCTGGCCGTCAACGTCACGGGCTGGCTGGCGCTGGCGGAGAACATGCCGTCGGGCACCGCCACCCGTCCGGGTGACGTGCTGCGGATGTACGGCGGCAAGACCGTCGAGGTGCTCAACACCGACGCCGAGGGCCGCCTGGTGCTGGCCGACGCGATCGTCCGGGCCGGCGAGGAGAAGCCGGACGCGATCGTCGACGTGGCCACCCTGACCGGCGCGATGGTGATGGCGCTGGGCACCCGCACCTTCGGCGTGATGGCCAACACGGACGGCTTCCGCGACCGGCTGCACGCCGTCGCCGGGCGCGCGGGCGAGCAGTCCTGGCCGATGCCGCTGCCCGCCGAGCTGCGCAAGGGCATGGACTCCCCGGTCGCCGACCTGGCCAACATGGGCGAGCGGATGGGCGGTGGCCTGACCGCCGGCGTCTTCCTGCAGGAGTTCGTGGCCGACGGCATCGACTGGGCCCACCTGGACATCGCCGGCCCGGCCTTCCACGAGAGCGCGCCGTACGGCTACACCCCCAAGGGCGGCACCGGCAGCGCCGTCCGCACCCTGGTGCAGTTCGCGGCGGAGACCGCCCAGGGCTGATCCGACGCTCGGAACGAACCGGGCCCGGTGTCGTCTCGACACCGGGCCCGGTTGTTTTTGCCCAGGGGTTACCCATTGGTAGCCATGAAAAGCAATCGGGAAGCTGTTCGCCTCCGGCGAAAATTTGTTCCGCCAGGCGGAATCGACCGTTCCCCTAGTCGCCGCCGACCCCCGGCGGAGCCCCGTCAGCACCGCAATGACCTGGGTCGACCGCACCACCCACGGGTGTGCGGACCGTGGCCGGGGAGGGTCAGAGGGTGGACCCGGACACCAGCCGCCGGGAACAAGTGCGAAGATGTATTTCCGGCACGACTGGGCGCCTCACAAGGGCTTCCCGTACACCGGACCAGCACCGGCCCGGACGGATCCACACCCCATGGCATGGAGGACGTGACGTGGCGAACGACGCCAGCACCGTTTTCGACGTAGTCATTCTCGGAGGCGGAAGCGGCGGCTACGCCGCGGCGCTCCGCGCCGCTCAGCTGGGCCTGAGCGTGGCCCTGGTCGAGAAGGGCGAGCTGGGCGGCACCTGCCTGCACCGGGGCTGCATCCCCACCAAGGCGCTGCTGCACGCCGCCGAGATCGCCGACGAGACCAAGGAAGCCGCCGAGTTCGGCGTGCTGGCGACCTTCCAGGGCATCGACATCAACGGCGTCCACAAGTACAAGGACGACGTGATCGCGGGCCTGTACAAGGGTCTGCAGGGCCTGGTCGCCTCCCGCAAGGTCACCTTCATCCAGGGCGAGGGCCGGCTGTCCTCGCCGACCTCGGTGGACGTCAACGGCCAGCGGGTCGAGGGCCGCCACATCGTGCTGGCGACCGGCTCGGTGCCGAAGTCGCTGCCCGGCCTGACCATCGACGGCGACCGGGTGATCTCCTCGGACCACGCCCTCAAGCTCGACCGGATCCCGAAGTCGGCCGTCATCCTCGGCGGCGGCGTGATCGGTGTCGAGTTCGCCTCCGTCTGGAAGTCCTTCGGCGTCGACGTCACCATCGTCGAGGCCCTGCCGCACCTGGTTCCGCTGGAGGACGAGAACTCCTCCAAGCTGCTGGAGCGCGCCTTCCGCAAGCGTGGCATCAAGTTCGAGCTCAAGGCCCGCTTCTCGGGCGTGGAGTACACCGAGACCGGTGTCCGGGTCTCCACCGAGAACGGCAAGCAGATCGACGCCGACCTGCTGCTCGTCGCGATCGGCCGCGGGCCGGTCTCGGCCGGCCTCGGTTACGAGGAGGCCGGCATCGCGATGGACCGCGGCTACGTGCTGGTCGACGAGTACATGCGCACCAACGTCCCCACCGTCTCGGCGGTCGGCGACCTGGTCCCGACCCTCCAGCTGGCCCACGTCGGCTTCGCCGAGGGCATCCTGGTCGCCGAGCGGGTGGCCGGCCTCAAGGCCGTGCCGATCGACTACGACGGCGTGCCGCGGGTCACCTACTCCAACCCCGAGGTCGCCTCGGTCGGCATCTCCGAGGCCAAGGCCGTGGAGCTGTACGGCAAGGAGAAGGTGGTCACGGTCAAGTACAACCTGGCCGGCAACGGCAAGAGCAAGATCCTCAAGACCGCCGGCGAGATCAAGCTGGTCCAGGTCAAGGACGGCGCCGTGGTGGGTGTCCACATGGTCGGCGCCCGCATGGGTGAGCAGGTCGGCGAGGCCCAGCTCATCTACAACTGGGAGGCGCTGCCCGCCGAGGTCGCGCAGCTCATCCACGCCCACCCGACCCAGTCCGAGGCGCTCGGCGAGGCCCACCTGGCACTGGCCGGCAAGCCGCTGCACGCGCACGACTGATTCGCGCTCGCCCGCCTGTCCTTCCTTTCCCTGAACTTCCTGAACGCAAGACTTGATAGGAGTCGCTGAAACCATGGCGGTCTCAGTAACGCTGCCCGCGCTGGGCGAGAGCGTGTCCGAAGGTACTGTCACCCGCTGGCTGAAGGCCGAGGGCGAGCGAGTGGAGGCCGACGAGCCGCTGCTCGAGGTGTCGACCGACAAGGTCGACACCGAGATCCCCGCGCCGGCTTCCGGCATCCTGGCCTCGATCAAGGTCGCCGAGGACGAGACGGTCGAGGTGGGCGCCGAGCTGGCGATCATCGACGACGGCTCGGGCGCCCCGGTCGCCGCCGCGGCTCCGGTCGCCGAGGTCGCTGCGCCGGCCCCGGTCGCCGCCCCGGCCCCGGTGGCCGAGGCCCCGGTTGCCGCGCCGGCCGCC
>NZ_JBNQTI010000180.1:0-16488 GCF_050325825.1 Kitasatospora sp. LaBMicrA B282 | reverse complement strand
CGGGCCCGCGCGGGCTCAGCCCGGGCGGCAGCGCCGAAGCGCCGTCGCCGTCGCCGGCCGCGCCGCGCCTGCCGTCTCCACTGCCACCGCCGCCCGGGCGGCCCTGCTGCCACGTGTCCATGTCGTCGAGGATGCCCGATTCGTCCTGCCGGAGAAGTGGTGCGCCGGGCGGCCGGGCCGCTTGTAGCAGAGCTGGTGCACGGATACGACGATTCCGGTGTATCTCCACCGGTCCGTCCCGGTTCGGGCGGCCGGCCCGCGGCGTGCCGCCCCGGCAACCGCCCCGGCCCTGGCCCCGGCCCCCGACCGCGGCAACCGGCCGCAGGCCGCTTCACCGGCCGAAACGTTTCTTGACCCTTGTGAACAGCCCGTGTTTGCATGAACGCCATGGATCAGTGCCCGAGACTCACGCGTCGGCTCCACGTCGACCTGCAGCGTGTCTCCGGCGCGCTCTGTCGGGCCCGCGGCTGACCGCCGCCCGCTGCCCTTCCGACCGGACTCCCCGGCCGGCCCACCGGCCGCGCCGCCCGCTGCCCGCCGCAGCGCCCCTCCCGCCCGAGGTGAATCCATGGCCACCGTCCTCGCCGTCTCCGGCTCCCCGTCGCCGACCTCCCGCACCACCGGTCTGCTGCGCCACGTCGGCGCCCGGCTCGCCGAGCACGGCCACCGGGTGGTCCCGCTCGACGTCCGCGAGCTGCCGGCCGAGCCGCTGCTGCGCGCCGACACCCGGCACCCCGAGCTGGCCCGCGCCCTCGACCTGGTCACCGGGGCGGACGCCCTGGTGATCGGCACCCCGGTCTACAAGGCCGCCTACTCGGGACTGTTGAAGGCCCTGCTCGACGTGCTGCCGCAGTACGCGCTGGCCGGCAAGACGGTGCTGCCGCTGGCCACCGGCGGCTCGACCGCGCACGTGCTGGCGGTGGACTACGCGCTGCGCCCGGTGCTCTCCGCGATGGGCGCCGCGCACGTCACCCAGGGCTGGTTCGTGCTGGACCGGCACATCTCGCTTCGCGAGGACGGCAGCGCGACCGTCGAGCGGGAGACCGACGTGCTGCTCCAGCCGGTGGTCGACGCCTTCGCCGCCGCCCTCGCCCGACAGACAGGACCCGCGCCGGCCGAACCCGCGCTGGCCGTGCGCCCCTGAGGGCCGGCCCCCGGACCCCTAGGGGGTGGGGCTCGGGGACCCGTACAACTCTCGTCTGCCCAGGTCCTCCCGCCGGAGGACGAGGGGCCCACCGGTCAGCCTCTAGGTTGGTGACATCGGCTCGCCCCGCACTTTCCCGGGGTCGAGCCCGGGGGAACAGCGACCTAGGAGCGAGACGTGACGACGGCATCCGCAGCCGTGCAGGCATCCGACTACCCAGGCGGCCAGCCGGCCGCCAGCGCCGCCGCCGCGCGGCAGGTGACGAAGGCTTACGGGCACGGGGAGACCCGGGTCACCGCACTGAACGCCGTCGACGTCGACATCCAGCGCGGTCGGTTCACCGCGATCATGGGTCCCTCGGGCTCCGGGAAGTCGACCCTGATGCACTGCCTGGCCGGGCTGGACACGGTCTCCGAGGGCCGGATCTGGATCGGCGACACGGAGATCACCGGTCTGAAGGACAAGCAGCTGACCCGGCTGCGCCGCGACAAGATCGGCTTCATCTTCCAGGCCTTCAACCTGCTCCCGACGCTGAACGCGCTGGAGAACATCACGCTGCCGATGGACATAGCCGGCCGCAAGGCCGACCGCGCCTGGCTGGACCAGGTGGTCGACACGGTCGGCCTCGGCGAGCGGCTCAAGCACCGGCCGACCCAGCTCTCCGGCGGTCAGCAGCAGCGCGTCGCGGTCGCCCGGGCGCTGGCCGCCCGGCCCGAGATCATCTTCGGTGACGAGCCGACCGGCAACCTGGACTCGCGCTCCGGCGCCGAGGTGCTGACCTTCCTGCGCCGCTCGGTGGACGAGCTCGCACAGACCATCGTGATGGTCACCCACGACCCGGTCGCGGCCGGTTACGCGGACCGGGTCCTGTTCCTGGCCGACGGCGTGATCGTGGACGAGATGCACGCGCCCACCGCCGACTCCGTCCTCGAGCGCATGCGCCGTTTCGACGGCAAGCGCACCAGCTGAGCCGGGGCGGACCGTCATGCTGCTCAAGACCTCACTGCGCAACTTCCTCGCCCACAAGGGCCGGATGGTGCTGTCGCTGATCGCGATCGTGCTCTCGGTGGCCTTCGTCTCCGGGACCCTGGTTTTCTCCAACACCGCGACCAGCACCTTCGACAAGCTCTTCGACGCCACCGCCTCCGACGTCGCGGTCAACCCCGCCCCGCCCAAGGGCGGCGGCGACGCGGCCGACAACGGCGGCCGCACCCAGACCATCCCGGCCACCGCGCTGGCCCAGCTGGCCGGCCGGCCCGGGGTCAAGACCGCCGAGGGCCAGGTGTCGGTGCAGAGCGCCACCCTGGTCAACCCGAAGACCAACAAGGCGGCCGGCCCGACCGGCGGCGCCCCGACCATCGTCGGCGCCTGGGTCCCCGGCCCGCGCTCCCCGATGAAGATCACCTCCGGTGCGGCGCCCAGCGGCCCGCAGCAGATGATGATCGACGCCGACACGGCCAAGCACGCCGGCCTGCACCTCGGCGACCCGATCCGGATCATCGGCGACCAGGGCACCTTCGACTTCACCGTCTCCGGGATCGCCACCTTCACCGGCACCAACCCCGGCGCGGCGCTGGCCTTCACCGACGTCCCCACCGCCCAGCGGGACCTGCTCGGCAACACCACCAGCTACACCTCGATCGACGTCTACGGCGACGGCAGCCGCACCGACGACCAGCTCAAGAGCGAGCTGTCGGGGGTGCTGGGCGCCGACTACCAACTGAAGACCGCCGCCGAGCAGAAGGCCGACGGCCAGAAGAGCGTCGGGTCCTTCCTCGACTTCATGAAGTACGTGATGCTCGGCTTCGCCGGGATCTCGCTGCTGGTCGGCGGCTTCCTGATCATCAACACCTTCTCGATGCTGGTCGCCCAGCGGACCCGGGAGATCGGCCTGCTGCGCGCCCTCGGCGGCAGCCGCCGCCAGGTGAACCGCTCGGTGCTGGTCGAGGCGCTGCTGCTCGGCGTGCTCGGCTCCACCCTCGGGCTGGCCGCCGGCCTCGGCATCGCGCAGCTGCTGATCCAGCTGATGAAGCTGGCCGGGATGAACCTGTCCAGCTCGCTGTCGATCGGCGCCGAGGTGCCGATCGCCGCCTACGCGGTGGGCGTGGTGATCACCGTGCTGGCGGCCTGGATCCCGGCCCGCCGGGCCGGCAAGGTCTCGCCGATGGCCGCACTGCGCGACCACGGCACCCCGGGCGAGGGCGCCACCAACCGGGTCCGACTGGTGCTCGGCCTGCTGGTCACCGCGGGCGGCGGCGCGCTGCTCACCGCGGCGGCCACCACCAAGCAGCTCGGCACCGCCGGATCCCAGCTGGGCCTGGGCCTGCTGCTCACGCTGATCGGCTTCGTGGTGCTCGGCCCGCTGCTGGCCGGCGTGGTGATCCGGGTGCTCGGCGCCGCGCTGCCCGCCCTGTTCGGCCCGGCCGGCCGACTGGCCCAGCGCAACGCGCTGCGCAACCCGCGCCGCACCGGCGCCACCGCGGCCGCGCTGATGATCGGCCTGGCGCTGGTCACCGGTGCCTCGGTGGTCACCAACTCGATGGTCAGCTCGACCAGCGCCCAGATCGACAAGTCGGTCGGCGCGGACTACATCGTCATGACCAACCACGGCGGCCTGACCGCGGCGATGGTCACCGCGGCCCAGGGCACCCCGGGCCTGGCCCACCTCACCGAGCAGCGCGAGCTGCCCGCCACCTTCACGCTGCCCGACGGCAGGACCAGCGACCAGTTCGTCTCGGCCGTCTCGCCCAGCTTCACCCAGGACTTCTCGCTGCCGGTCAGCTCCGGCAGCGCGAGCGCCCTGACCGCCGGCGGGATCACGATCGACGCCGACTACGCCAAGAACAACAACCTCAAGGTCGGCGACACCCTGGGCGTCGACTACGGCAAGGGGCGCACCCAGAAGCTGCCGATCGCGCTGGTCACCGCCACCGGCAACAGCATCTTCGACCGCCACTTCTTCGCCACCCTGGCCACCGTCTCGGCGGTGGTGCCGGCCGACCAGCAGCCCAACGACGTCGCGGTCTTCGGCAAGGCGGCCGCCGGCGCGGACAAGGCGCAGACGCTGACCGCGCTGCAGAACTCGCTGAACGCCTACCCGCAGGTCACCGTGCAGGACCAGGCCGGTTACAAGAAGCTGGTCCAGCAGAGCGTGAACACCCTGCTCTACCTGGTCTACGGGCTGCTCGCGCTGGCGATCATGGTCGCGGTGCTCGGCGTGGTCAACACGCTGGCCCTGTCGGTGGTGGAGCGGACCCGGGAGATCGGCCTGCTGCGGGCGATCGGCCTGTCGCGCCGTCAGCTGCGCCGGATGATCCGGCTGGAGTCGGTGGTGATCGCGGTCTTCGGTGCGATCCTCGGCACCGGCCTGGGCCTGGCCTGGGGGGTCACCACCCAGCGGGTGCTGAAGGGCTCCGGGCTGAGCGTGCTCTCCGTCCCGACCGGCACCATCGTGGTGGTGCTGCTGCTCTCCGCGGTGGTGGGCCTGCTGGCCGCGCTGCTGCCGGCCTTCCGGGCCGGTCGGATGAACGTCCTGGCGGCGATCGCCAACGGCTGAGCCCCCTGGCGGTTCCCAGGTGACACTCAGGTTGACTCGCCGTCAGCCACCCGGGCCGGGCGCCCCCCGTGAGGGGGAACGCCCGGCCCGGGGCGTTCACTGCGGTCCGGTACGGTGGGGCTCGATGAACACCATGGCTGCTGAGGAGCTGCCGGCGGTCTCCGTGATCATGCCGGTGCTCAACGAGGAACGACACCTGCGCACCGCCGTGCGGCGGATCCTGGAGCAGGACTACACCGGTGCCATGGAGGTGGTGATCGCGCTCGGCCCCTCCACCGACCGGACCGACGCCATCGCGGCCGAGCTGGTCGCCGAGGACTCCCGGGTGCGGACCGTGTCGAACCCGACCGGGCGCACCCCCGCCGGGCTGAACGCGGCGATCCGCGCCTCCTCCCACCCGATAGTGGTCCGGGTGGACGGCCACGGACTGCTCACCCCCGGCTACATCGCCACCGCGGTCCGCCTGCTCGGCGAGATGGAGGCGGCCAACGTGGGCGGCATCATGCACGCCGAGGGCGAGACCGAGTGGGAGAAGGCGGTCGCCGCCGCGATGACCGCCAAGATCGGCGTCGGCAACGCGGCCTTCCACACCGGCGGCCTGGCCGGCCCGGCCGAGACCGTCTACCTGGGCGTCTTCCGCCGCGAGGTGCTGGAGAAGCTCGGCGGCTACAACGAGGAGTTCATCCGGGCCCAGGACTGGGAGCTGAACTACCGGATCCGCCAGGACGGCGGCCTGATCTGGTTCACCCCGCAGCTGAAGGTCACCTACCGGCCGCGGCCCAGCGTGCGCGCCCTGGCCAAGCAGTACAAGGACTACGGCCGCTGGCGCCGGGTGGTCACCCGCTACCACCGCGGCTCGGTCAACCTGCGTTACCTGGCCCCGCCGACCGCGCTGGTCACGGTGCTGCTCGGCCTGGTGCTCGGGATCGCGGTGCACCCGGCCTTCCTGATCCTGCCGGGCGGCTACCTGGCCGGGATCGTCGGCGGCTCGGTGCCGGCGGGCCGCGGCCTGTCCGCCAGGGCCCGGCTGCAGCTGCCGGTGGCGCTGGCCACCATGCACTTCAGCTGGGGCTTCGGCTTCCTCACCTCGCCGCGCAGGCTGGCCCGCAAGGTCATCGCCAGCACCGCGCCGGCCGCCCGCAGCGCGTCGATGGCACAGCATCTGGGCTGAACCGGCACGAGCCGCTACCGTCGGTGCTATGACGGAGGCGGTGCGTATCGAAGCCAGTGCGGACGTCGATCCGCGGGCCCGGATCGGGGCGGGCAGTGCCGTCTGGCACCTCGCCCAGATCCGCGAGCACGCCGTGGTGGGCGCCGAGTGCGTGATCGGGCGCGGCGCCTACCTCGGGCCCGGGGTGCGTCTCGGCGACCGGGTCAAGGTGCAGAACCACGCCCTGCTGTACGAGCCGGCGGTGCTGGAGGACGGGGTGTTCGTCGGTCCGGCCGCGGTGCTGACCAACGACCTCTACCCGCGCTCGGTCGCGGTGGACGGCCGGCTCAAGGGCTCGGACGACTGGCTGGCCCGCGGCGTGACGCTGCGTCAGGGCTGCTCGATCGGCGCCCGGGCGGTGCTGGTCGCCGGGGTCACGGTGGGGCGCTGGGCGCTGGTCGCCGCCGGCGCCGTGGTGCACCGGGACGTGCCGGACTTCGCGCTGGTGGTGGGCGTCCCGGCCCGCCGGACCGCGTGGGTCGGACGGGCCGGTGAGCCGCTGCGCCGGCTGGGCGTGGACCGCTGGCGCTGCCCCCGCACCGGCGAGGCCTACGCGGAGGCCAACGGACTGCTGGCGCCGGTCTCCTGACGGACCGGCGCCGACGGGGACTCCTCGGGCCGGGGTACTAGCCCAGCCGCACGGTGACCCGCTCGGACTCGATCCGGGCGGCCCACTGCTCCTCGGTCAGCTCGGCCGAGTTGCGGCAGAGCACCACCGAGGCGCCGGCCGCCAGCGGGGCCAGCAACCCGGCCTCCAGGCCGGCCCAGTCGTCGAAGGAGTGCGTGCTGAGCACCCGCGCGCCCCGCTCCAGCCCCAGCCGGGCGGCGCCCTCGCGGGCCAGCGCCACGGTCTGCTCGCCGGTCAGCTTGAGCGGCAGCCCGTCCACCAGGGTCTCCAGGGCGGGCGCCTCCGGGTCGACGGGCGAGTACGGGGCGAACCGGTCGCCCTGGCCCGGCACCTCGGCCGCGTAGTCGAGGAAGCCGTCGGGCCGCTGCGGGAACCGCCCGCCGAGCGGCCGCAGCGCCAGCGCCACCCGCTCGCCGTCGCAGGCCTGGGCGGCGGCCAGCCCGTCCGGCCCGCTGACCACCAGCTGCGCCTCGGCCGGATCGCCGCCGGGCACCGCGGTGACCCCGACCGACCAGCAGGCCAGCAGCCAGACCGCGGTCTGCCAGTGGGCCGGCAGCAGCAGGGCGGCGCGGTCCTCGGGGCCCGCGTTCAGTTCGTCCTGGAGCAGGTTGGCGGTCTTGGCGACCCAGTTGTCGAAGGTCTTGACCGAGAGTTCGACCCGTTCACCGGAGCGATCGTCGTAGAAGGTGACCAGGGGACGGGCGGAGTCCTCACCGAGGGCGGCTCGCAGCAGCTCGGCGGGGGTACGGGCGTCGGCAGCGAAGGGCGCAGTCATGGTGCTCCCCAGCCTACGACCTGGCCGCGCCCACGGGGGAGGGGGTTCGGCGCGCATCGCGGGGCGGGTGGATTTTCCGAAAGTCCGTCAGATCTCCGGGCGTGGGATGGCCGACTGGCGGGCCGACTGCCCGCATTATCCCTTTTATGCGGATTTCACTCGCCTCCCTGCTCGGTCTCGGCTGCGCCGCCGCACTGGCCCTCCCACAAGCGGTGGCCACGGCGACGCCGGCCCATCCGACCGCCCGCGCCCACCACGCGGCCTTACAGCCGCCCCGCACCGCGGCCCTGCCGCTCACCGTCCTGGCGGCCCCCGCCGGCCCGCACCGGGCCGCTGCCGGCGCCGTCCGCGGCCTGCCCGCCCGCACCACCACCGCCTACTCCCTGCTCGGGGTCAGCTGGGACGACCCCGCCGCGACCCTGGACGGCACCGTCGAGGTGCGCACCCGCCCGGTGAGCCGCGACGGCGCCCCGCAGTCGTGGACCGCCTGGCGCGCCCTGTCCGCCGACTCCGAGGACCGCCCCGACCAGGGCTCCGCCGACCTGCGCACCAGCCGGGCCCGCGGGGCGACCGCGCCGCTCTGGGTCGGCCCGAGCGACGGGGTCGAGGTCCGGGCGACCGGCGCCGCGCTGCCGGCCGGCCTGCGGGTCGACCTGGTCGACCCCGGTGACGACCCGTCAGCCGATGTCGCCGCGGCTGCCGAACTGCCGCGGGACCCGCAGCCGGCGAACCGGATGGCGCCCATGGTCGACCACCAGGCGCCGCGGCCGGGCATCGTCACCCGGGCCGGCTGGGGCGCGGACGAGAGCCTGCGCGAGCCCGGCTACGTCTACACCGACACGGTCAAGGTGGTCTTCGTCCACCACACCGACACCGACAACGACTACAGCTGCGCGGACAGCCCCAAGGTGATCCGGTCGATCTACGAGTACCACGTGGAGTCCAACGGCTGGCGCGACATCGGCTACAACTTCCTGGTCGACCGCTGCGGCAAGATCTACGAGGGCCGGGCCGGCGGCGTCTCCCGCCCGGTGCTCGGCGCCCACACGCTCGGCTTCAACACCGACTCCACCGGCATCGCCGCGCTCGGCACCTACACCGAGGCCGAGCCGCCGCAGGCCCAGGTCGACGGCATCGCCAAGATCGCCGCCTGGAAGCTCGGGCTGACCGGCCGCGACGCCCGCGGCAGCACCGTGCTCACCTCGGCCAGCGACGGCAGCCGCTACGCCGAGGGCACCAGCCACACCTTCGCGAACATCTCCGGCCACCGGGACGCCTTCGCCACCGACTGCCCCGGCGAGAACCTCTACGACCTGCTCCCGCAGATCCGGAACACGGCCGCCCACCTGCAGGGCCGCTGACGCCTGCCGTCCGACACCCGACGCCCGTGCGCCCCGGCCGGCCGGTCGGGGCGCACGGGCGTGCCGCCGCTGCCGGGCCGCCGCCGTCCCGCCGCACTGTCACCCCGGCGCGCCAGACTGGACGGGTGACCGACGCCCCCCAGGAGCGGCTCTGGCTCCCCGGCCGCCCGCTCGACCTGCACCGCACCCTCGCGCCGCTGCGCCGCGGCCCGGGGGATCCGGCCTGCCGGGTCGCCGGGGACGGTGCGTTCTGGCGGGCCTCGCGCACCCCGCAGGGCGTGGGCACGCTGCGGGTCACCGCGCGGGCCGGCGAGGTGCGGGCCCAGGCCTGGGGGCCGGGCGCCGGCTGGCTGCTCGACCGGCTGCCGCTGCTGCTCGGGGCAGCCGACGACCCGTCAGGCCTGGTGCCGCTGCCACCCGGTCCGGTGCGCGAGGCGCAGCGGACGCACCCGGGGCTGCGGCTCTGCCGGACCGGCCTGGTGCTGGAGTCCCTGGTCCCGGCGATCCTGGAGCAGAAGGTCACCTCGGACGAGGCCTACCGCGCCTGGCGGCTGCTGCTGCGGGACTTCGGCACCGCGGCACCGGGTCCGGCGCCGGGGATGCGGGTCGCGCCCTCGGCCCGGGAGTGGGCGCTGATCCCGTCCTGGGAGTGGCACCGGGCCGGGGTGGACCCCAAGCGCTCGGCCACCGTGCAGCGCGCGGTCCGGCTGGCGCCGCGGCTGGAGCAGGCCGCCGAGCTGGACCACGCGGCGGCCGTCGCCCGGCTGACCGCCGTGCCGGGGATCGGCGCGTGGACGGCGGCCGAGACGCTGCAGCGCAGCAACGGCGATGCGGACGCGGTCTCGGTCGGCGACTTCCACCTGCCGAACCACGTCGGCTGGGCGCTGGCCGGCCGCCCCCGCTCCGACGACGCCCAGCTGCTGGAGCTGCTCGCCCCCTACGCCCCGCACCGCCACCGGGTCTGCCGGCTGATCGCCCTCAGCGGCCTGCGCCCACCGCGCTTCGGCCCCCGGCTGGCCCCGAACGACCACCGCCACCGCTGAGCCCGACCGGGTGACCCGGCGCTTCGAGAGCGCCTCCAACCGGCGCCCGGCCACCGCTGAGCCCGACCGGGTGACCCCGCACCTCGGTGCAGGGTCACCCGGTCGGTCGTGCGGGCCTGCTCAGCGCACCGCGACGAAGGCGTCCACCGGCCGTTCCGGTCGCGTCGGCGGGACGGCGAGGGGCCGACCGACCGCGACGGCGCCCATCGGGTCCCAGTCGGCCGGCAGGTCCAGCACCTCGCGCACCACGTCGCGGCAGAACATGGTGGAGGAGACCCAGGCCGTCCCGTAGCCCTCGCCGGCCAGCGCCACCAGCAGGTTCTGCACCGCGGCCCCGGTCGAGACGGCGAACATCTCGCGCTCGGCGGCGGAGCGCCGGGCGTCGGGGTAGTGGTGCGCGCCGTCCGCCACCAGGCAGGGGATCACCAGGGCGGGGGCCCGGCGCAGCAGGTCGCCGCGGGCGGTGCGGCGGGCGATCCGCGCCGCGTCCCAGCCGTCCAGCTCGCGCAGGTCGCGCTGCCAGGCGGCGAGCATCGCGTCCAGCAGGTCCAGGCGCCGTTGCGGCGACTCCAGCAGCACGAACCGCCAGGGGGTGGTGTGGTGCGGCGCGGGCGCGGTGACCGCGGCCGCCACCGCCCGCCGGATCGCCTCCGCGGGCACCGGATCGTCGGCGAACTCGCGCACCGTGCGGCGCAGCGCGACCGCCTCGCGGACCGCCTCCGAGGTGCCGAGGCGGAACATGTCGTCCTCCGGCGCCCGGACCAGCGGCCGGGCGCCGGCCCCGTCCTCCTCGGTCACCGCGCCGGGCAGCCCGCGCACCACCGCCACCGGGGTGCCGGTGGCCTTGCCCTTCACCAGGTCGCCGGCGGCGGCCAGTTCGTCGGCGGTGGCGGTCACGGTGACGGCCAGCGTGTTGCCGTGGGCGTCGGTGCGGCCGCGGTGGTCGTCCAGCACGGCCAGGCCGGCGGCCCCGATCGCCACGTCGGTCTGGCCGGTGCGCCAGGGGCGGCCGAAGGTGTCGCTGATCAGCACGGCGACCCGGCGGCCGGTCAGCTCGTGGATCCGGGCCCGGATCCCGCGGGCCGAGCGGTCGGGGTCCTCGGGCAGCAGCAGCACGGTGCCGGGGGCGGTGTTGGAGGCGTCCACCCCGGCGGCGGCCATCACCAGGCCCTGCCGGTTCTGCACGATCCGGGTGGCGCCGCGCCGGGCCACCACCCGCACGGTCTCGGCGTCGATCGCCGCCTCGCGGTCGGCGGCCCGCAGCAGTCGTCCCTCGGCCTTGCTGACGATCTTCGAGGTGACCACCACGATGTCGCCCGGGCGCAGCTCGACGGCCTTGGCGATCAGCGCGCCGAGGTCGGCGCCCGCCTCGATCTCGGGCAGCCCGGGGACCGGCAGCACCTCCAGGGCGCCGGTCACCGGCGCACCTGCTCGGCCAGCGCGAGCGCGGCGCGGGCCATCGCGGCGGTCGCCGCCGGGTCGCTCATCAGCAGCGGCACCGCCCGGCAGGCGATCCCGGCCGCCTCGACCGCGGGCACCGCGGCGGCGTCGGCCTCGTCGACCAGCCAGCCGTCCAGCAGGCCCGGGGTGCCGGCGCCGCGACCGCCGTAGTGCAGGGCGACGGCGTCCGCGGCGGCCGCCACCCCGACGGCGGCGAGCACCTTGTCGGCCATCCCGCGCACCGGCGCGCCGCCGATGATCGGCGACAGCCCGACCACCGGCGCCGGCGCCGCGGCCAGGGCCTCCCGGATGCCGGGCACGGTGAGGATGCTGCCGATGCTCACCACCGGGTTGGACGGCGGGAAGAGGATCACGTCCGCGGCGGCGATCGCCTCCAGCACCCCGGGTGCCGGCTTGGCGGTGTCCGCACCGACCGGGATGATCGCCTCGGCGTCGAGGGCCGCGTGCAGCCTGACCCAGTACTCCTGGAAGTGGACCGCCCGGGTGCCGGCGCCGTCGGTGATCCGGACGTGGGTCTCCACCCGGTCGTCGGTCATCGGCAGCAGCCGCACGCCCGGCTGCCAGCGGTGGCAGAGCGCCTCGGTGACGGCGCTCAGCGGGTAGCCGGCGCCGAGCATCTGGGTCCGCACGATGTGGGTGGCGAAGTCCTTGTCGCCCAGCCCGAACCAGGCCGGGCCGACCCCGTAGGCGGCCAGCTCGTCCTTGACCGCGAAGCTCTCCTCGGCCCGGCCCCAGCCCTGTTCCTCGTGGATCCCGCCGCCGAGGGTGTACATCACGGTGTCCAGGTCGGGGCAGACCTTGAGCCCGAAGAGGTGGATGTCGTCGCCGGTGTTGCCGATGACGGTGATCTCGTCGTCGGGTCCCACCACGTCCTTCAGACCGCGCAGGAAGCGTGCGCCCCCGATCCCGCCGGCCAGTGCCACGATACGCATGGGGCCATCCTGCCAAACGCTCAGGGCAGTTCGGGCGCCAACTCCGGCGTGGCCGTCCGGTACTGGTTCATCTCGGTCAGACCGGGGGAGTAGAGGTGGATGCTGACCGCGGGCTCCAGCGCGCCGTTGACCATCTCGTGCAGGTAGCCGGCGGAGAAGACCCGGGCCTGGCCGGTGGCGCGCAGGGTGCGGGTGCGCTCCCCGTCGCCGGTCAGCGACCGCTCGACCAGCTCGCCCTGAACCACCGTCATGACGCCGGAGGAGTCGCCGTGGTCGTGCAGCCCGCTGCTCTGGCCGGGCAGCCAGCTGAGCAGCCAGACCTCGTAGCCGGGGCCGGTCTCCAGCCGGGCGTACCAGCGGGTGAGCGCGTCGTAGCGGACCAGCGGGGCCCAGCGGTCGCGGTCGGCGGCGATCTCCCGGACCAGCCGGGCGTAGTCGGCCACCGTGGTGGGGTGCGCGGGCACGTCGGTGCGGGCCAGGTGCGGGAAGGCGAGCGGGTCGCCGGCGATGCTGACGTCGCTCAGGCCGTCCGCCCAGAGCGGGGCGGCGGGCGCCGGCACGGCGGCCCGGCGGGCGAGCCTGTTGCGGTCGCGGTTGCGCTTACGGGGGCGGAGACGGCCACGCATCACGGAGTCCTCGGCTGGTCGAGTCGGGGGGTACCCGGGGTACCTGGGGATCAGCCGGATCCGCGGAAGGGGAGCTGGGTGCGGGCGGCCTCGGGGTTCCTGGGGCGGCGCGCCGAGGCTGGAGGAGCGGTCACCCCGGGAGGGGCCGACCGAAGGGGAGCCGACGCGCCTAAGGACAGCAGGAACAGCGAGGGCGACACAGAGCGCTCGCGGCACGACGGAGCACGATGTGGCGGCTCCGCGGGGCGATGGACTCTGACATGCGTTACAGGAGACAGGCGGCAGGGGCTTGGTGTCAAGTCGCCCATTGCGCCATCAGGGGGACAAACCGGGCGAATCACTGGATCAGGCGATAAGTCATGCTCCAGGTTTTGATTGCCGGATTGACGGGAAGGCAGGCGGTTGACCCGGTTGGTCCCGGGTCGCACCGGTGTGTCGGATCGTTGGATCGGGGTGCTCGAGCAGCCCGACCGGGGTTCGGCAACCGGATCGGCTCCACATACGTCTCCGCCGACGGGGGGTGTGCGGAGTCGCGGAACAGGCGTGTCGCCCGCTAGCTGCGGAAAGTCCGTTCTGTCCGGATATGTACACTATTTGTAGCGCCTTGGTTCCGGGGAGTGAATTCACGACCCAATACCAGAGCTCGGCTTGACTGAGCCAGAGTGACGCACATGTAATTTCAGTCGTGTCGTTCGGCCGAACCGAGGTCGCCGACCACACGCATGGGGACGCCAAGAGGGGCAGAGGAGGCGCGCCAATGAGCGAGCTCTTTGAGCTGTTGATCGGTGAGGACATCGACGAGGAAGAGGAACTCGGCTGGCAGGAGCGCGCGCTGTGCGCCCAGACCGACCCGGAGTCCTTCTTCCCGGAGAAGGGCGGTTCCACCCGCGAGGCCAAGAAGGTCTGCCTGGCCTGCGAGGTGCGGTCCGAATGCCTGGAGTACGCCCTCGCCAACGACGAGCGCTTCGGAATCTGGGGCGGGCTCTCGGAGCGCGAGCGGCGGCGGCTCAAGAAGAGCGCGGTCTGAGGAAGCGGACCGGAAGTCGGGGCGGAAGCCGGCCGGAAGCCGATCGCCGCGGTGATCTGCGACGATTCGTGATCCAACGGTCGGCCGAACAGAAGTCCGAATAGTCGACGCCTCGATGTGTATTGTCTGATTTCCGCCTTTGCAGAATCTCTGCAGTATCACCGCGGTTGTGTAAGCGCCTCGCTCGGACGGCGGGGCGCTTTTGCATTCCGGTGCGCCGTCGGGCCGTCCGCGCGGCGCACTTCGACGGTTCGCACGGCCGTCGCCCGCCGGGCACCGGCAGCCCCCCACCGGGTGAACAGGACGCTCAGCCGAAGCCGTTAGTGTGGTGCGCCACCTGCCGTCCACCGGAACCGGGGCCCGCGCACTCGATGACTGCCTACAGCCAGCAGCACGGCTACCCAGACCAGCCGCCCACCCGTTCCCAGCCGCCCACGGGTCAGGGCCGCGGCTGGCCCGGCGGCGCCCGGCCCCCGGCCTACCCGCGCCACCTGGTCACCGCCGTCATCGTCAGCCACGACGGCGCCCGCTGGCTGCCCCAGGCGCTGGCCGGCCTGCTCGGCCAGGACCGCCCGGTGCAGCGGATCCTCGCGGTGGACACCGGCAGCACCGACACCTCCCCGCACCTGCTGCGCGAGACCCTCGGCGACTGGCTGCCCGAATCCGGGCCCACCGTGCTCGGCCGCCGGGCCGGCTTCGGCACCGCGGTCGCCGAGGCGGTCTTCAACAGCGCACCGCTGCGTCCGGAGGACCTCCCCTACAGCCTGGACCCGTCCGGCTACGACCCGGTGACCGGCGGTTGGGACGACTTCGGCGACCCGCTCGCCGGCGAGGACGACCTCGCCACCGGCGGCCCGCGCGAGACCCAGCCGGTGGAGTGGCTCTGGCTGCTGCACGACGACTGCGAGCCGCAGACCGACGCGCTGCGCCGGCTGCTCCAGGTCGCCGACACCACCCCGTCCGCCGCCGTGGTCGGCCCCAAGCTGCGCAGCTGGTACGACCGCCGGCAGCTGCTGGAGGTCGGCGTCAGCATCGCCCGCTCCGGCCGCCGCTGGACCGGCCTGGACCGGCGCGAGCAGGACCAGGGCCAGCACGACCAGGTCCGCCCGGTGCTCGCGGTCTCCACCGCGGGCATGCTGGTGCGCCGCGACGTCTTCGAACAGCTCGGCGGCTTCGACAAGGCGCTGCCGCTGATGCGCGACGACACCGACTTCTGCTGGCGGGTCAACGCGGCCGGCCACCGGGTGGTGGTCGCGCCCGACGCGGTGCTGCGGCACGCCGAGGCCGCCAGCCGCGAGCGCCGCGCGATCGACTGCGGCGCCGCCCACCCGCACCGGGTGGACAAGGCCGGCGCCGTCTACACCCTGCTGGCCAACTCCCGCCCGCTGCTCTTCCCCTACGTGCTGCTCCGGCTGGTGTTCGGCACCCTGCTGCGGGTGGTCGCCAACCTGGTCGGCAAGGACCCGCGCCAGGCGCTGGACGAGGTGGCCGGCCTCGGCCACGAGCTGGTCCGGCTGCCGCGGCTGCTGCTGGCCCGCAAACGCCGGAGCAGAACCCGCTCGGTGGAGGCACTGGACGACCGCGGCCTGTTCCCGCCGCCGGGCGCCACCGCCCGGCTGGCGATCGAGGGCGCGATCAGCTCGCTCGGCATCGGCGGCACCGACGACACCATCGGCCGGCACGGCTCGGTGGGCGAGGCCACCGGTGGTGACGAGGACAACGAGGTGCTGGAGGTCGAGCAGTTCGCGCTGCTCAAGCGGCTGGCCCGGCGCCCGGCCCCGGTGCTCTTCGCCGCGCTGCTGGTCTTCGCCCTGGTCGCCGCCCGCAACCTGCTCGGCTCCGGCACGCTGCAGGGCGGCGCGCTGCTGCCCGCCTCCGACGGCGCCGCGGGCCTGTGGAACATGTTCGCCGCGAGCTGGCACCCGATCGGCACCGGCTCCACCGCCACCGCCCCGCCCTACCTGGCGCTGCTGTCGATCCTCTCCTGGCTGCTCTTCGACCACGCCGACCTGGCGGTCACCCTGGTGCTGGTGCTCTCGGTGCCGCTCTCGGCGGTCAGCGCCTACCTGGTCTCCCGCCCGCTGCTCGGCTCCAAGCTGGTCCGGGCCTGGGCCAGCGCCAGCTACGCGCTGCTGCCCGCGGCCACCGGCGCCATCGCCCAGGGCCGGATCGGCACCGCCGTGCTCGCCGTGCTGCTGCCGCCGCTGGCCCGCGCCGCCGCGGTCTCCGCGGGCCTGGGCATCCGCACCGAGACCGCCGCCCGCGGCCTGCGCCCGGGCTGGCGCTCCACCTGGACGACCGTCCTGCTGCTCACCGTCTGCACCGCCTTCGTGCCGCTCGCCTGGGTGATAGCGCTGCCGCTGGCGCTCGGCGCGCTGCTGGCCGCGGTGCTGCGCGGCGGCGCCTACGGCAGCGGGGTCAGCGCGCTGCGGCTGCTCGGGTCGCGGGTCGCGGTGATCCTCGGCCTGCCGGTGCTGCTGCTCGCCCCCTGGTTCCCGCAGGTGCTGACGCACCCCACCCGGCTGCTGCTGGAGGCCGGCCTGCCCGGCTTCGAGGGGCACCGGGCCGGCGCGCTCGGCCTGCTGCTGGTCAACCCCGGCGGCGCCGGGGTGCCGCCGCGCTGGCTCGCGGTCGGCATCGTGCTGGCCGCGCTGGCCGCGCTGCTGCGCGCCGACCGGCGGCGCGCCGTGCTCGCGGCCTGGGCCGCGGCCGGCGCCGGACTGGT
>NZ_JBNQTI010000179.1:0-16498 GCF_050325825.1 Kitasatospora sp. LaBMicrA B282 | reverse complement strand
CGGGTCCGCCGCCGCGCCGACCGCCCGGGCGGAGAGCTCGGGCGGGCCGTCCAGCCGGCGGACCCGGCCGCCCTCCTGATCGGCCATCAGCAGCAGCGGGAGACGGACCGGACTCTGCTGCGCCGCCTGCCGCAGCGCGGTCACCGCCTGTCGGAAGGCGACCGGGTCGGCGGTGTTGGACTCGAAGAAGATCACCCCGGCGGCCCGGCCGGTGCGGACGGCGGTGAGCAGCCGGTCGGGCACGGTGGCGCCGGTGTAGGAGTAGACGATGCGCTGGCCGGCGAGCTGGTCGGGGGTGAACTCGGCGGCGGGGGTGGGTGCGGGGGCGGTCGGCAGGGCGGCTGCCAGGGTGCTCGGCAGGTCGGTGGAGCGGGCTGCCGGCGCGGGGGCCGCTGCCGCCGGGCGGGCCGGGGCCGGGCTGCCGGCGGTGCTGCTGCGCGGGTGCGGGCCGGCCGGGGCGCAGGCGGCGAGCAGCACGGCCAGGGCGCCGACCAGCCGGCGGATGGGTGAGTGCATCGCGCCGCCCTCCAGGAATCGGTCCGCCGTACGAGCATCGCTCGCCCGTGCGGGAAAGGTCCGGAGGTGCGCCGTGCCGTGCGTGTCGGGTCGGCGGGCTGGCCCTAGGTCCGTACGAGAGGCTCTTGGGTCACCCGGCGCCCGGGAGCACCTCGCATAGGGCTTCCAGGGCGGCGGTGTAGCCGTGCTCCGGGGGTGCCGCGTAGCCGACCACCAGACCGGCGAGGGTCGGGTCCGCCGGCTGCTGCGGATGACGGAAGCCAGCGAGGCCGTCGAGGGCGAGGCCGCGGGCGGTGGCGGCCCGGAGGGTGGCCGCCTCGGTGCCCGGGGGCAGTGGCAGGACCGCGTGCAGGCCGGCCGCGATGCCGGTGGGGGCGAGCTGCGGGGCGCGCTCGGCGAGCCGGGTGACCAACTGGTCGCGGCGCTGCCGGTAGCGCTGGCGCATCCGGCGGATGTGGCGGTCGTGGCTGCCGGACTCGATGAACTCGGCCAGGGTGAGCTGGTCCGGCACGCTCGCCCAGGCTTCCCGCTCGCCCTTGGCGGCCAGCACCGGGGCGACCAGGTGCTCCGGCAGCACCAGCCAGCCCAGGCGCAGCGCCGGCGACAGGCTCTTGCTCACCGAGCCCAGGTAGAGCACCCGGTCGGGGTCCAAGCCCTGGAGCGCGCCGACCGGTTGGCGGTCGTGCCGGAACTCGCCGTCGTAGTCGTCCTCCAGGACCAGTCCGCCGGTGCCGCGCGCCCAGTCGATCGCCGCGGCGCGGCGCTCGGGGTGCAGGGCGCCGCCGGTCGGGAACTGGTGGGCCGGGGTGAGCAGCACGGCGCGTGGATCCGGCAGCCGGGCCAACTCGAAGGTGTCGGCGCCGTGTTGGTCGACCGTCAGCGGGAGGGTGCGGAAGCCCGCCCGGTCGAGCAGCGAGCGGTGGTACGGCAGGCCGTAGCCCTCCACCGCGAGCGGGCCGCGCAGCACCGCGCCGCCGAAGAGCAGCCGCAGCGCGTGGCCGACGCCCGAGCAGATCACGATCCGCTCGGGTCGGGTGCGCACCCCGCGGACCCGGGCCAGGTAGTCGGTCAGGGCGCGGCGCAGCTCGATCCGGCCGTGCGGGTCCCCGGGGCCGAAGGCCTCGGCGGGGGCGGCGGTGAGGGCCCGGCGGGCGGCGGCGAGCCAGGCGGCGCGCGGGAAGGCGGTGGGGTCGGGCAGGCCCTGGCGCAGGTCGTGCCGGGGTGGGGCGGCGGTCGGTCCGGCCGCGGGCGCGGTGCGTGGCGGGGTGTCCGCCGCCGAGGTCGCCATGGTCGCAGCGGGCGAGGCGGGCGAGGCGGGTCGGCGCGGGCGGGCCCGCCGTGGGTCGTCAGCCGGGGCCGCCCCCAGGGCGACCCGGGTGCCGGAGCCCTGGCGCGCCGTCAGCCAGCCCTCGGCGACCAGCTCGGCGTAGGCCTCGGCGACCGTGTTGCGGGCCAGGCCCAGGTCGGCGGCGAGCGAGCGGTAGGGCGGCAGCCGGGTCCCTGGGGCCAGTCGGCCGGCCCGCACCGCCTCGCGCAGCGCGCGGGTCAGCACGGTCCGCCGGCTGCCCGGGCCGGAGAGGTCCAGGTGCAGGTCACGACCGATCTGCTGGGCCGAATTGACCCATGATTTCGCCATGGAAATGCACCTTACCGGGGGTCGATCGTGGCGGGTAGATTCATGATCATGACGAACGAAGCCGTGATCGACACCGCCGCCGCCCCCGCTGCTCCCGCCCACGCCCCGCACGCCGTGGTGCTCCCCGAGGCCCCCGCCCGGGTCAACCTCGCCCGGACCGCGCCGGCGCTCTTCCGCGCCGTGCTCGGGCTCGACGCGGCCGCCCGGCAGGGGCTGGACCCGGCGCTGGTGGAACTGGTGCAGATCCGCGCCTCGCAGCTGAACGGCTGCGCCTACTGCCTGCACATGCACACCGGCGACGCCCGCAAGGCCGGCGAGAGCGAGGAGCGGCTCCACCTGGTCACCGTCTGGCGGGAGGCGGCGCACTTCTTCTCGGCCGCGGAGCAGGCGGCGCTGGCGCTGACCGAGGCGCTCACCCTGGTGGCCCGGGACGGGGTGCCGGAGGAGGTCTACGCCCGGGCGGCCGAGCAGTTCGCGGAGCCGGAGCTGGCCCAGCTGATCGGCCTGATCTGCACGATCAACACCTGGAACCGGATCGCGCTGGTCTCCGGCAAGGTGGCCGGGACGGACGAGCGGCGCCGCTGAGCGCCGCGGTGCGCCTTCGGATGGGTCCCCCTCGGGTGATCCGGGCAGGGCGAAGGGCCCCGGGGTGTCCCGGGGCCCTTCGGTGGCGCTGCTCAGCCGGGTGGCGCTGGTCAGCCGATCGGACCGCCCCAGGCCTCCCGGCCGCTCGGGACGGCGCTGGCCCGTGCCCGCGGCAGCGGCACGGCGTGCAGGCACTGGTGCTGGTGCCCCTCGTCGGCGTCGAGCAGGCTCGCCACTCCGCCGGCGTCGATGGAGACCTGGAAGCCCCCGGAGTCGTCGACGTAGACGGCCTTGCCGCCGAGCGTCCTCGGCGTCCAGTGCACCACGACGACGGTCGCGGGACGGTGCCCACCGACCGGGCCGGGCAAGGAGATTGCGTAGCGCTGGACGGGTTCCACGATCGGACCTCCTCAAGACCGGCGGACCGGTGGCCCGGACCACCGTCCGTGCCGACCCAGGGCTTCTGCCCGCAATCCGCCGCTGAATCCCAGTTTGGCATGACCATTTCTTCGCAGATCATGCCGTTTCGTAAAAAATACGAACAGAAAAACACGCTGGACGCGCGTTGTGACCGATCACTACGCTGCGCGCTCGTGACAGCGATGACTGCGGCGGTGCGCCGCCTGGTGGACGAGCCCGTTCCGGCCGTGCTGGCCACGGTCAACCCCGACGGCAGCCCGCAGACCTCCGTGGTCTGGGTCGGCCGGGACGGCGACGACCTGCTGATCTCCACGGCCGCCGGCCGCCGCAAGGAGCGCAACCTGCGCCGCGACCCACGGGTCAGCCTGACCGTCTACGACCCCGCCGACCCGCTGCGCTACGTCGAGGTGCGCGGGCGGGCCGAGGTCAGCGAGGACGTCGGACGGGCGCTCGCCGTCCGGCTGGCCGAGGAGTACGAGGGGCCGGGTGCGGGGCAGGAGTACCGGGACCTGCCGCCCGAGGTGGTGCGCGTGGTGGTCCGGATCACCCCGGAGCGGTTCGTCGGCACGGCAGCGGCCGAGGCATAGCCAGACAGCGCAGGCGCAGGCGCAGGCGCAGACGTGAGCGCGTGAGCAGGGCAGGGCTCGGTGGCGCAGGCCCCGCGGTCGGCGGGCCGGGCGCCACCGGCGGCGGGGCGCTCGGCAACGCGCCGGGTCGGCCGGTCATCCGGGGAACGCGTAGACCGTACTGGCCTGGGCGGCCGGCTCGGTCTCGCCCTCGGCGGTGAGCTGCACGTCGGTGAAGGCCAGCCGCCGCCCGAGCTTGGTCACCCGGGCCGCCACCAGCACGTCCGCCCCGACCACGCCGCGCTGGAAGCTGGTCGACTGCTGGATGGTGGTCATCGGACCGAAGCCACCCAGCGCCGCCGACAGCGCGATCACCGTCGCGGTGTCGGCCGCCGCCATCAGCGCCTGCCCCGACATCCCGCCGCCCTCCCGGGCCAACTCCTCGGACCAGGGCAGCCGGAGCAACGCCGAGCGCTCCCCGAGCTCCACGACCGACAGCCCGAGCGCCAGCACCCAGGGGGCGAAGTTGTCGGCCAGGATCTTGTCCGCTTCGGCGGGGGTGAGAGGCATACCGCCAGTCTCGCTCAAGCATCCCTCGACCACCAGGGTGCGTGACCGGCGGTTCGTCATGAACCTTCCGCGGCCGGGTCGTTGGTGCCGGGTTCACCCCACGGGCGCTGCTCCCGTCACTCGAAGCGCGTGGTGTCACCGGCCCCGCGCCGGACGATCTCCGCGCCGCCGCCGGAGAAGTCGATCACCGTCGTCGGTTCCGTGCCGCAGTCACCCGAGTCCACCACGGCTTCCAGCAGGTGGTCGAGCCGCTCCTTGATCTCCCACCCCTGGGTCATCGGCTCCTCCTCGCCGGGGAGCAGCAGGGTGCTGGAGAGCAGGGGCTCGCCGAGTTCGGCGAGCAGCGCCCTGGTGACGGCGTGGTCGGGGATCCGCACTCCCACCGTCTTCTTCCGGGGGTGCATCAGGCGGCGCGGAACCTCCTTGGTGGCGGGGAGGATGAAGGTGTAGCTGCCCGGTGTCGCGGCCTTGACGGCGCGGAAGACGTGGTTGTCGAGCTGGACGAACTGCCCCAGTTGGGCGAAGTCCACGCACATCAGGGTGAAGTGGTGGCGTTCGTCGAGGCGCCGGATCGAGCGGATCCGCTCGAGCCCGTCGTGGTTGTCCAGCCGGCAGCCGAGGGCGAAACAGGAGTCGGTCGGGTACGCGATCAGGTCTCCGGAGCGGAGACTGGCGGCCACCGTGCTGATGGTGCGCGGCTGGGGGGACTCTGGGTGCACGTCGAAGTACTTCGCCATTGGCCGACCCTACGGGATTCCCGCCCGGCCGTCGCATCCCGCTCCCGGCGCGTTCGAGATCGGGTCGCCGGGCCCGGACAGGCCCTAGCTTCCGGAGCCCGTCGGGACCAGGCGCGGCGTGGGGTCGGCGGGTGCCGGGTGGCGCCCGTGCCACCACCGTGCGGCCGCCGGCTTCGGCTGTGCGCCGGGCATCGCGACGGACTTGATCAGGTCCCCCGCGCGCCCGCGGATGTCGATGCGCGCCGGCAGGGTGCGTTCCCGCACGCTCGTTCCACCGTTCCCGGCCGCGTGCTCCTGGCCCAGGATCCGGGTCACGGTCAGGACGAGCGAGGCCGCCAGGGCGTCCTCGGTGATCCGCCCGGTGTCGTCCCGGAGCCAGTGCAGGACGAGGGTCCAGTCGCCGCTCCGGCACGCGGTGCGGGGCTGGGTGGGCTCGGCACTGAGGCCGAACTCGGCGAGGGCCTCGATCAGCGACTCGACGTCCTGGCCGTCGAGGTGCTGGAAGTTCTCTTCGATGAGCAGCTGTGCCATGAACCTTCCCCCATGTGATGGCCGGTCAGGCACGGTTGCCGACGACCTCCACGATGGTGACGGTCGTGCCGGTCGGTGGGTTTCGGCTGCTCGCGACCTTGACGTTTTCTGTACGCGCCGCCCGCGGCTCGGTGGTCGGGGGCGGCGCCGGACCCAGCCGGGCAAGTGGTCTGGACCAAGGTCTGGACCACTGATGACATCGGGGCCTCTGACGTGCAAGGGTGTGGACATGCCTAGCTTTCCGTCCTACGACGGCTGTGAGATCTGGTACGAAACGACCGGCGAGGGCGCACCGTTGGTGGTGCTGCCCGGAGGGCCGGGGATGGATCTCCGGTACCTGGGGCGGCTCGGGGGGTTGGACCGGCACCGGCGGCTGATCCTGGTGGATGCCAGGGCCGCGGGGCGCTCGGGGGTGCCGGCGGACCGGGCGAGCGTGTCGTTCGTGGCGCAGGCGCGCGACCTGGAGGCGCTGCGGGTGCACCTGGGGCTGGCGGAGTTCGACGTGCTGGCGCACTCGGCCGGGTGCCTGACGGCCCAGGAGTACCTGGCGGCGTACCCGGGGAAGGTGCGGCGGGCGGTGCTGGTGGCGCCGGTCGGGCGGGCCGGGCGGGAGCCGGACGAGGCCGAGCTGGCCGCGCTGCGCGCCTCGCGGTCGGCCGAGCCGTGGTACCCGGATGCGGCGGAGGCCGAGCGGCTGCTGGCCGAGGGCGCCTCGACGGGTGACCGACTGGCCGCCTTGCAGCGGCGGTTGCTGCCGTTCTTCTGGTACCGGTGGACCGCCGAGCGGCAGGCCGAGTACCGCCCGGAGCACGCCACCGCGCTGCCCTGGCTGCGCGAGGCGTTCTACGCGGGCTCGGCGGATCCGCAGGCCCTCGCCGCGCGGGTGGCCCGGCTGGCCGTGGCGCGAACTCCGGTGCTGGTGCTGGCCGGTGCGGCGGACGGGATGGTCGGCACCGCCCCGGCCCGCGCGGTGGCCGCGGCCCACCCCGGCAGCCGGCTGGAGCTGCTCGCCGCGTCCGGGCACCGCCCCTGGGTGGAGGAGCCGGCGCGGTTCGTCGAGGCGGTCACGCGGTTCCTGGCGGGCGCACCGGCGTAGTGGGGAGGGGCCAGTGGCGGGCGCGGACGGTGAAGGCGGCGTCACCGGTCAGCGCCACCGCAGCGGCGTAGCCCGCGGGTGCGGTGAGGTCCCGGAGGTGCCAGTGGTGGCCGGCCAGCGGGCCGCCGGTGGCGCGGATCGGGCCGCCGGGCCCGGTGAGGTCGGCCACCGGCAGGGTGAGGCCGTCGGTCAGCCGGGCGCCGGTCGCCTTGACGCAGGCCTCCAGGCGGGTCCAGTACCGGAAGAAGGCCGCCGGGTCCGCCGGCGCCGGCCAGTGGCGCAGGCCGGCCGGCACCCGGGGCGGCACCGCGCCGAGCCGCTCCAGGTCCACCCCGATCGGGCGGCCGGGCGCCAGGGCGATCGCCGCCAGGCCCGCCGAGTGGCTCAGGTTCACCTGGAGCGGCCGCGGGGAGCGCTGGTCGATCGGGGCCAGCAGCGGCTTGCCGTGGCGGGTGGCGGTCCAGCGGATCCGGTCGGCCGGCACCCCGCAGTGGGCCGCCGTGATCAGCCGCAGCGCGGCGTGCGCGGCGGTGTAGCGGCGGGCCGCGCGCGGCACGGCGATCCGGCCGAGCCGCGCGCGTTCCGTCCGGTCGAGCAGCGCCGCCAGGCCGGGCCTGGCGGCGAACGCGTCGAGGTCGACGAACCAGACCTCCGCCTGCACCCGGGCGGTCACCCGGCAGCGTGCCCGGCGGTGTCCTCGGCCGGGTCCGCGCCGGCCGGCCCGGTGGTGAACTCGAGGGCGATCAGCGACCAGGAGCGCGGGCTGGTGGCCAGCACCAGGACCCGGTCACCGGGCTCGACCAGGCCCTGCTCGTGGAGCGAGGCCAGCGAGAGCAGCAGGTCGGCCGAGAAGCTGTGGCCGACCTCGGCCACCGCCGGGGTGTGGACGGCCGTCAGGTCCAGCCCGCACAGCCGGCTGAGGAAGGTCCGGGTGGCCAGGCTGTAGTGCCCGGTGACCAGGTGCCGGAAGCCGCGCTCCGGCTCCGGCAGGTCCGCCAGCAGCCGCTCGCGCGCCGCGGTGACCCCGAGCTTGACCAGGTTGGCGGCCTTGAGCGAGTTGCTCACCTCCACCGCGTCCGCCTGGATGGCCGTCGAGACGCCGAGCACCCGGTAGCCCGGGCCGTGCGGGGTGCGGCTGATCAGGCAGGCGGCCGCGCCGTCGCTGAGCACCGTGACGCCGACCGGCTGGTAGCGCGCGCCGTCGGTGATCCGGTCCGCGCTGACCAGCAGCACGGTGTCGAGCCGCTCCGCGACCAGCAGGCCGGTGGCCACCCGCAGCGCGGCGGCGAGGTTGGCCGAGGCGCTGCCGCCGACCGCCACGGTGGGCGCGGTGGGCACGCCGGCGCCGCTGAGCACCGCCCAGCCGTCCTTGGTCGCGGTCTCCCGGTACGGGGAGTCGGTGGCGTGCACCACGGCGTCCACGGCCGGCGCACCGGCGGCCGCCAGCGTGCGGCGGGCCGCGGTGGCGGCCAGCTCCACCACGTCCTGTTCGGCGACCCGGCAGTACCTCAGCCCGCCGGCGTGCAGGTTCGCCACCTCGGCGGTGACCGACGGGTCGTCGAGGTCGGCGATCGGTACCCGGGCGCCCAGTTCGACGGCGATCGCCGAGAGGTGGACGGCCGGGCCGGGGTCGGTGTTCACGCGCGCTCCTGGGACTGGTGGGTGGCGGCGGCCCGGGTGGCCGCGAGGTCGCACTTGCCGTTGGCGTTCAGGACGAGCTCCGGGACGGCCCTGATCCGGCGCGGCACCAGGGCGGGCGGCAGCGCCGCGGCGAGCGCCTGGCGGACCGCCCGGGCGGCCGCGGACTCGGCGTCAGCCCCGCCGTCGCCGTCGAGCACCAGGTAGGCCTCCAGGCTCTCGACGGCACCCGCGGCGATGTCGAAGGCGACGTCGCTGACCCCGGGCACCGCCAGGGCGTGCCGGCGCAGTTCGCCCAGCTCCACCCGGAAGCCGCTGACCTTGAGCTGGCTGTCGGCCCGGCCGAGGTAGAGCAGGGTCCGGTCGGGCAGCAGCTCCACCCGGTCGCCGGTCCGGTAGGCGCGGCCGGCCGGGCCGCCGAGCTCGGCCTCGTCGAGGAACGGGTCGCCGCCCGGGCGGCCCAGGTAGCCGGCGGCCACCCCGGCTCCCGCGATGACCAGTTCGGCCGGCTTGCCGGCCCGGGCCGGGCGCAGCTCCTCGTCCACCAGGTAGGCCCGGGTGTTCCAGATCGGGCGGCCGATCGGCACGCTCGGCAGGCCGCGCACGGCCGCCGGGTCGAACGCGTTGAAGCAGCAGCCGACGGTGGCCTCGGTGGGCCCGTAGTGGTTCAACAGCCGGACCCCGGCCAGGCGTTCGCCCGCCGCGGCGATCAGCGCCGGGTCCAGCGCCTCGCCGCCGAACATCAGCAGCCGGGTCGCGCCGCGGTAGTCGGGCCGTGCGGTCCGCTCGAAGAACCGCAGGTGCGACGGGGTCACCTTGAGCAGGTCGTACGGCTGCTCGCGGGTGGCGAAGAGGTTCTGCTGGTCCCACACCCCGGCCAGCAGGGTAACCGGGCAGCCGGCGACCAGCGCCGGCCAGAGCGAGGTGATCGCGTGGTCGAAGCCGAGGCTGCCGAACAGCGGGCTGCCGCCGGCCGTGAGACCGACCGTGTGGGCGCACCAGAGCGCGTAGTTGACCAGCGAGCCGTGCTCCACCAGGACGCCCTTGGGCACACCGGTGGACCCGGAGGTGAAATTGACGTAGGCGACGTCCCCGGACCGCGGCGGCTCGCGCTCCGGCGGCACGCTCGCGTCCGCCGGGCCGCTCGACGGGGCGGACAGCATCGCCAGGTCGAGCCGGGGCACCGCCGACTCCGGTGGCGCGATGGTGCCGGCCGCGCCGTCGTGCAGCAGCAGCACCGGGTCGGAACCCGCGACGATGGCCGCCACCCGCTGGGCGGGGAAGGTCGGGTCGACCGGGACGTACGCGGCGCGCAGCGACATCACGGCGAGCGCGGCGGCCACCACGGCGGGCGAGCGGTCCGCCCAGAGCACCACCCGGGAGCCCTCGGTGACGCCGGCCTCGGCCAGGGCTTCGGCCAGCTGCCGGGTGTGCTGCCGGAGCCGGTGGAAGCTCCAGACCTGCTCGCCGTGGCGCAGCGCGGGGGCCTCGGGGCGGGTCCGGGCGTGGGCGTGGATCAGCTCGACGATGCTGGCGGCGGCGATCGGCCGCGCCGGTCCGGCGAGCACGGCGGGGCCGGTGGCCCGGGTGCCGGTCATGGGGTTCCTTCCTGCCTGACTCATCGTCAGGCCGCTTCCATCAGCGGGCGGTAGAGCCGGCGGAACCAGGCCGCCGAGCCGGCGGGAGCCGCCGCGCCGCCGGGGGTGCCGCGCCCCGGCCCGAGGTTGGCCTGCACGGCTGCCGACAGCACGCCGTGCAGCCTGGCCAGCCGTGCGAAGTCCCGCACCCGGGGCTGCCGCCGTGCCTGGTAGGCGTCCAGCGCCTGCGGGGTGGCACCCCGGCGGGCCAACTCCTCGGCCAGTACCGAGGTGTCCTCGATCGCCATCGCGCCGCCCTGGGTGGTGGCGGGCGAGAACGAGTGCGCGGCGTCACCGACCAGGGCGACCCGCCCGTTCACCCAGCGGCGCACCGAAAGGCCCTGCGCCGGGCGGACGTTGTAGCTGTCCGCCGGGTCCAGCGAGCGGACCAGGTCGCGCACCGCGGGTCCCATGGTGGCGGCGATCGCGGCCAGCTCGGCGTACGCGTGCTCCGGTGCGACCCGGCGCGGCTCGGCCAGGTCGGCCTGGAGGAAGACGTGGTGGCGCCCGCCGCCGATCGGCATGCCGCCGAAGAAGTGGCCGCCGGCCCGCCAGATCCGCCAGTCGTCGAAGTCGAACGGCGGCGCGCTCTCGATCGTGGTCCGCCAGTAGAGGTGGCCGAGGTAGTGCGGCTCGGCGGCCGGGTCGACGTACTGCCTGGTCCAGGAGTTGATGCCGTCCGCGCCGAGCACCACGGCGTAGCGGCGCCGCTCGCCGTCGGCGAAGGCCACCTCGACGTGGTCGGCGGCCTGGGTCAGCGCGGTCGGCTCGGTGGACCAGCGCACCGTGTCCGCCGGCAGGTGGTGCAGCATCAGCTCGGACAGCGTCCGGCGCCTGATCGCCAGCGGCAGCCTGGGGCCGCCCCAGACCGCGGCCCAGTCCAGCACCGAGGCGGTGCCGTCCGGGTCGTTGGTGACCTGGTGGGCGATCGGGCGGCCGGCCGCGTGCAGCGCGGGCCCGAGGTGGTCCAGATGGGCCAGGGCGTTGGGGTGCAGCATGATGCCGGCTCCGGCCGCCTGGACCTCGTCGGCACGGTCCACCACGTCGACCCGCAGGCCGAGCCGGAGCAGCCGGGCCGCGGTGGTCAGTCCAGCGATGCCTGCGCCTACCACGAGGGCGTCCGCGTGCATGGTCTCTCCGTAGGGGTCGGCAGGTCAGGTGGTCGGCCGGGCGTCGAGCAGGTAGCC
Organism: Kitasatospora sp. LaBMicrA B282; assembly: GCF_050325825.1. Classification (NCBI taxonomy): domain Bacteria; kingdom Bacillati; phylum Actinomycetota; class Actinomycetes; order Kitasatosporales; family Streptomycetaceae; genus Kitasatospora; species Kitasatospora sp. LaBMicrA B282. The sequence continues at coordinate 5,379 of NZ_JBNQTI010000179.1, read as the reverse complement.
GTCGTACATGGCCTTCATGGTGTAGAAGTTGGTGATCGCGTCGCCGGTCAGGTCGATCTCGTGGCCGACCAGGTCCTCCAGGAAGGCGACGATGTCGAGCAGCGCGAGCGAGTCGACGTAGCCCTCCTCCCAGAGCCGGCTGGTGGGCTGCGGGTCCTCGCCCTGGTAGGGCTTGACCTCCTGCAGCAGGGCGGTGAACTTCTCGTAGAACTGTTCGCGGGTCATCCGGGTGCTCCTTGCACGTGAAGGGGTTGCGGTGTGGTGCGGCTCAGCGGTAGGCGCGGGCCTGCAGGTCGAAGAGCTCGCGGTAGGTGAGGTCGTTGGCCATCAGCTCGGCGTGGCTGCCGGACTCCAGGACCCGGCCGTTCTCCAGGACGACGATCAGATCGGCCATCCGGACCGTGGAGAACCGGTGCGAGACGAAGAGCGTGACCGCTCCGCGCTCGCGGGCGGCGCGCCCGGCGGAGTCGCCGAAGCGCTCGAAGACGTTGCTCTCGGCCGCCGCGTCCAGGGCGGCCGCGGGCTCGTCGAGCAGCATCAACAGCGGTTCCGGGCGGACCAGGCAGCGGGCCAGGCCCAGGGTCTGCCACTGGCCGCCGGAGAGCTCCGCGCCGTCGCCGTAGCCCCGGCCGAGCAGGCCGTCGAGGCCGCCGGGGACGCGCGCCACGATCCGCTCGGCACCGGCCCGGGCCAGCGCGGCCGTCAGCACCGCGTCGTCCTCGATCGACGCCACGGCGCCGACGCCGACGTTCTCGCGCAGCAGCAGCTCAAGCCGGGCGAAGTCCTGGAACAGCGGGGCGATCCGCCGGGACCACTGCTCGGCGGAGAGGTCCCGCAGGTCCACCCCGTCGACCAGGATCCGGCCCTCGGTGGGCTGGTACAGGCCGCAGAGCAGTTTGACCATGGTGCTCTTGCCGGCGCCGTTCTCGCCGACCAGCGCCACTGTCCGGCCGGCCGGGAGGAACAGGTCGACGCCGTCCAGCACCTTGGTGCCGCTGCCCGGGTAGCCGAAGCCGACGTTCTCGAACCGGATCCCCTCGCGCAGCACCGCCGGGGCCGGCCGCTCGCCCCCGGGCCGGAGCATCCCGGCCGACCAGCGGCGCAGGTCGGCCATCCGCTCCGCGATCCGGCCCGCGCCCTGCAGCACGGTGAGCAGCCCGAGCGCGCTGGCCACCTGAACGCTGACCTGCACGGCCAGCGTGATCACCAGGACCACGTCGCCCAACCCGGCCCGGCCGTGCACGGCCTGCCAGAGGATCAGCAGGATCACCCCGCCGTAGGCGGCGGCGAAGACCGTCTGACCGGCCGCGCGCAGGACGGCGGCCCGCAGGTGGGCCCGCTGCAGGGTCGCGGTGGTGGCGTCCCAGCCGGCCCGGTGGCGCTCCAGCAGCTCGGTCTCGGTGCCGCACAGCCGCAGCTCCTTCACCGAGGCCGCGCTGGTCGCCAGGGTCAGCAGGTGGCGGCTGAGCCGGATCTGCGGCGCGGCCCGTTCCTTGGCCCGCTCGACCAGATCCTGGGCCCGCCGGCCGAGGACGACCGGCGGTACGGCGGCCAGCGGGAGCAGCGCCATCCACGGGTTCAGGGTGCCGAGGATCACCGTGGTGATCAGGGTCTGCACGGTCAGGCCGCCGAGTTGGAGCAGTGCCTCCAGCGCCGACCTGGTCTTCGGCAGGTCCTCGCGGACCAGCACCAGGGTGTCGGCGAACTCGGGGCTGTCGTGGTTCTCCAGCCCGTGCGTGCCGTTGGCGAGGGTGAGCAGCTCCTCCTGGAGGGTGGCCTCGGCCAGCTCGCCGAGCTCGAAGTAGAGCAGGTGGGCGAAGTGGCCGAACATCAGCTCGGCGAGCAGCAGTGCCACCGCGCCGAGGGCCAGTGTGCCCGCGGTGCCGGCGTGGCCGGCCAGTGCGGCGTCGGTGAGCCGGCGCAGCACCAGCGCGATGCCCGGGGTGGCCAGGTAGCCGAGGAGCAGCAGGAGGATCGAGCCGGCCAGCCGGCCCCGGCCGCCCTGCCGGGCCATCGAGAGCAGCAGCACCGGGGTGCGGACCAGGGCCTTCACTGCGCCACCTCCAGCAGCGGGTCGGGATCGGGATCGGCGTCGCGGTCGTGATCGGCGTCGGGGGCGGGGTTGGGATCGGCGTCGCGGTCGGAGGCGGGATCGGGATCCCGGTCAGGGTCGGCGTCCGCGAAGCGCCTGGCCTGGAGCCGGAACAGCTCGGCGTACCGGCCGCCGGCGGCCAGCAACTCCTCGTGGCTGCCCTGTTCGCAGACCCGGCCGCCCTCCAGCACCACGATCCGGTCGGCCTTGCGCACGGTGGAGAAGCGGTGCGAGATGATCACGCTGGTGAGCCCGGCGGTGGTGGCCAGGAAGCGGTCGAAGAAGTCCACCTCGGCCCGGACGTCCAGCTGGGCGGTGGGCTCGTCGAGGATCAGCAGCCGCGCTCCCGCCTCCACCGCGTACAGCGCCCGGGCCAGCGCGAGGCGCTGCCACTGGCCGCCGGAGAGGTCCTGACCGCCCTGGTACTGCTGGCTGAGCACCGTCTCCAGGCCGTGCGGCAGCGACTCGACCAGCTCGCGGGCGCCGGCCCGGTCGACCGCCCGCTCGACGGCGGCCCGGGAGGCACCCGGGTCCAGCACGCCCGGGGCGCCCAGCACGATGTTCTCCCGCGCGGTCAGCTCGTAGCGGACGTAGTCCTGGAAGATCGCGCCGATCCGGCGCTGCCACGCGCGCGGCTCGACCTCCGCCAGGTCGGTGCCGTCCACCGTGATCCGGCCCGACACCGGTGCGTACAGGCCGGTGAGCACCTTGACCAGGGTGGTCTTGCCCGCGCCGTTGAGGCCGACGATCGCGGTCGAGCGGCCCGCCGGCAGTTCCAGCTCCAGTCCGTCCAGCACCGCGGGGCCCGACTCGCCGTAGTGGAAGCCGACCCGCTCGAACCGGACCGCCCGCTCGGGCAGGTGCCCGGGCAGCGCGGCGCCGCCGGTGCGCTCCGCACCGGCTCCGCGCAGCGCCAACTCCTCGAACTCCAGCAGCGCGTGGTAGGCCTGCACCCCGAACTGGGTCTTGGTGTCGCTCTCCGGGAAGTACACCCCGAACCGCATCGGGATCAGCACCGCCTGCAGCGCCACCGCCAGCCCGAGCAGGTCCAGCCGGCCGTGCGCGGCGGCACCGGCCAGCCCGCGGAGCACCACCGCGCCGCCGACCAGGCCGGCCAGCGTGAACCCGACGAACGGCCAGAACAGGATGCGCCGGCGCCCGGTCCACAGCCGGGCCAGGAAACGGCCGCTCTCCGCGGCGTGCCGGGCGGTGAACCAGCCGATCAGGCCGAGGATCCGGATCTCCTTGGCGGCGCCGGCCCCGGCGCCGGTGGCCCGCAGGTAGGCGACCTCCCGCCGGGTGCCCGCCAGGCCCTTCCAGAGCGCGGCGAACCGCCCCAGCGAGCCGCGCTGCCCGAAGCGGATGACCAGCGCCGTGACCAGCGCCAGCAACCCCGCCCAGGGCGCCAGAACCACGGCCACCAGGACGCTCGCGCCCAGGAGTTGGGCGTAGCGCGCGATCAGCGACAGGGTGCCGGCGACCGCGTCGCCCGGGGTCGAGGTGATCCGGTCGAAGGCCGTCCTGGTGTCGCTGAGCAGGTCCAGGCTGGTCTGCTCCTCCAGGCTGGCCAGTTGGGCCCGGGTCAGCGCCAGCGACATCAGCCGGCGCACGCAGGAGCCGTCCACCCGGCGGGCGACCGACTCACCGATGGCCAGTTGGAAGGGGGCGAGCACCTGCTGGAGCACGAAGGCGCCGAGCGCCAGGGCGAAGGCGGCGGCCACCTGGCCCCAGCCGGCGGTGTGCCGGACCACCTGGGGCACCCGGTTCAGCGCCAGGCTCATCCCGTACACGAAGCCGAGCGGGAGCAGCCCGATCGCGGTGTTGAACAGCACGGCGAGCAGCACGGTCCGGCCGCCGGCCGTGGGCAGCAGCCGCAGCACCGGCAGCCAGCGGTGGGCCCGCCGGGCCAGGTAGCCGCGCAGGGGGGAAGTCGTCAGCACCTCGGATTCCCGCCTCAGCCCGCGGCCGTCGGGGCGGGATCGGTCAGGAAGACCTCCCGGATCCGGTTGAGCGAACGGAAGTCGTCCACGGTGACCCGGTCCAGGTCGACGCTGCGCCCGGAGACCTGCTCCAGCAGGTAGATGAACTCCAGGAAGTCGAGCGAGTTGATCAGCCGGGCCTCGATCAGGTCGGTGTCCGGCAGGATCTCGCCCTGCAACTCGGGGTTCTTCTGCTTGATCCAGTCGATGACGGTCTGCATGGTGTGCTCCTCAGGAGGCGTTGGGGTCAGCAGGCGTTGGGGGAGGGGAGGTTCGCTTGGGCCTGGGCACGCAGGCGGTCGACCAGCACGGCGGCGGGCGCCACCGCGCGGATCGCGGCGCTGCCGGTGCCGGCGTAGCGGGCCATCTGGTCGATCGAGCCCTCGACCCGGACGGTCGGGACGGTTGCGGCGCCACGCGGCACCGGGTGGCGGACCCCGTCCTCGGTCAGCCAGCCGATGATCGCCGCGGGCGGGGGTGCCGCCGCGTCGGTGACCGGCCCGGCCAGCACCCGGTGACGGCGCCCGGGCCAGCCGAGGGCGAACCGGTCGGTCACCACGGTGGCGCCGGGCCCGGCGGCCACCAGGGCGCGCTGGTACTCGGGGTGGGCGTCCGACTCCGCGGCCGCGGCGAAGAGCGTGCCGGCCAGCGCGCCGTGCGCCCCGGCGGCGGCCGCCGCGCGCAGCTGACCGCCGTGCTCCAGGCCCCCCGCGACCAGCAGCGGCACGCCGGGCCGGTCGGCCAGCACCGCGGCCAGCAGCCGCCGGACGGCCAGCTCGCCCAGGTGCCGGCCGCCGGCCTCCGCGCCCTGCAGGGCCAGCACGTCGGCGCCCAGCCGGACCGCCGCCCGTGCCTGCGCCGGCGAGCCGACCTGGACCAGCAGCAGGTGGCCGGCCGCCCGCACCGCGGCCGCGAAGCCGGCCGGCGGCGGCCCGAAGCTGCTCAGCACCAGCGGCCGGTCGGCGGCCGCCAGGACGGCGGTCAGCTGCTCGGCCAGCAGGGTCGTCCCCGCCACTTCGGGCACCACCCCGACGGCGAACGGACGGTCCGTCAGGGCGGCGGTCCGCTCGACCAGTCGGGTGCACCGGGCGGCCGGGCTCCGGTAGAGCGCGACCGTGCCGAGGGCCCCGGCCGCGCTCACCGCGGCGGCGAGCCGGGGGCCGGCCACGCCGCCCATCCCGGCCTGCACCAGCGGGAAGGGCACGCCGAGCGCCCGGGCCCCGATGGCCAGCCGGGCGTCGGCGGGTGCGCGGGGCGGGGTGGGCGTCATCAGGCCCGGTCGGCGTGGGCGCAGCCGGCCGTCGCGGG
>NZ_JBNQTI010000178.1:0-16724 GCF_050325825.1 Kitasatospora sp. LaBMicrA B282 | reverse complement strand
GGGTGGGGACGTTCTCCCCTCCCCTGTGGTACTCGGAGCTTTTTGGGTCCCCCGTTCCCCCGCTGTGGTGCCGTCCGCCCCCGGGCGACGGCACCGCAGCGGACCTCAGCCGCAGCCGATCAGCCGGTCCAGGGTCAGGTACCCGTGGGCGGAGGCCAGCTCGTGGTCGTAGCAGCCGCCGTCGGCGCTCCGGCTCCGGTACCGCTCGTCCGAGCTGCCGTCGGCCTGCACCACGGTGCCGGACTCCCGGTCCAGGGTGCCCTGGGCGGTCATCCGGTCGTCGGTGCTCGACTGCTCGTGCCAGCTGCCCTGCGAGTGCCGGGTCTCCTCGTGCAGCTGCCGGGCGACCGTCACCTGACCGCTCACCAGGTAGCTGTCGGCGTTCGCGCCGGGGGTGTAGCGGCTGGTCGCGTCGATCGGGTAGGACCAGCTGCTGCGCCGCTGGTCCGGGCGGCCGTGGCCGGCGTCGGTGCTGGTCACCGTCCACCCGCTGTCCCGCTGCACGGTGACCTGGTCCTGCCCCTGGTCGGAGACGGTGTCGCTGTTGCGGTACTCGACGTGCTGGTCCACCCGGGTGGTGATCCGGCCGCGGGAGGTGTCGACGTAGCCCGCCACCGTCCAGTCCCGCCCGGTGGTCGCGGTGATCAGGTCGCTGCCGTCCGGCTGCGCCGCCTCGGTGGTGGCGACCTGCGGCGCCGCGGCGATGGTGTCGCCGGTGACGGCGCCGGTGGTCTGCGCGAGCAGCGGGTCGGTGGTCAGGAAGAGGCTGCCGTCCAGCGTCCAGCCGTCGCTGATCCCGGCCGGCGGGACCAGCGTGAGGGTGTGCGGGCGGCCGTCGGTGAGCGTGCCGGCGAACGGCGTGAGGTCGACGTCGTACGGCTGGGTGCGGAACGCGTCGATGCTCGGGATCGGCCGCCACATCAACGGGCTGATCCCCCCGGTGTAGATGACCGGGAACGGCTGCACCACCCCGGCGAGCCGCCCGTCCACCAGGACCTGTACCTCCCGGTAGGTCCCACCGCCGCAGAGCCCGTAGCCAGGGTGGGCGGCCGCGTAGTCGTCGGGCACGTTGGAGTACCAGAACTCCTCGCAGCCCCCGCCCCGCGCGTACACCTGCAGGTGCGCGCCGGTCAGGTTGCGCGGGAAGGCCAGCGTCGAGGTCGCGGTCTGGCCCTTGGTCAGCGTCCACCAGCCGGGCGCGGTGGTCGACTGCGAGACCGGCAGCACCTGGTCGGCGGTGGCGGCCGGCGGGTGGTCGCGGTCGGCCTGGTAGTAGGTGACCGTCATGGTCATGTGGTAGACGCCGGTGTAGGTGTCGTTGACCAGGTTGCCCAGGTCCACCACCACCGGCTGCGGGGTGCGCAGCAGCGGGACGAAGTCGGTGAGGTCCTGGTCCACGTGCCAGCTGATCCCCGCCGGATCGGGCTCCGGCGTGCTGGTCCGGAACACCTCGGACCCACCGATCCAGACCCCGGCCAACCGGTCGTACTGCCGGCCCGCGACACTCCCGGACCAGTCCAGCACCACCTTGTTCCACGGCCCCGGACAGTCGGGCGGCGGGGTCAGCGTCCCGGTGAACGGCTGCCCGTAACTGTTGGCGAAGTCGTGTTGCATCGCCGTGACCGTGCAGTGCGGCGTGTCGGGCCGGCTGACCGGCGGCAGCGCGGTCACCGGATCGGCGTAGTTGATCTCGACGGTCGGCGCGGCGGGCGCGGCGGGGGCCGCAGCCGAGGCAGTGGTGACCGGCAGGCAGAGCACGGCGGCCACGGCCAGCGCGAACCCCGGAACGGCACGGCCCGACCGGACGAACCGGCGGAACCGGCCCCGCCGAGGAGCGGGGGAAGCGGGAGAGGGTATCGGCACGGTTGGCATGTACTCACGGAGCGGCGATCAGTGTCAAGGGTGGCGACTGGCGCCGGTGGCAGGGTGATTGACGTGCCGTCGGCCGACGGTGGATGCGCGGGGTCGGTGGCCCCCGATGCATGAACGAGCCCCGGCCCGCCTGCCGCCGGGTGGCGGGGTGGGCGGGCCGGGGCTGGTGGTGGCGCTCAGTGGTCGCGGTGCAGGTGGGCGGCCAGGCCGCGGCACCAGCGGGCGAGTTCGTCGCGGTTGACGGTCCGCCCCGCGCAGAGGGCGGTGAGTTGTGCGTCGCTCAGCCGGTTGGGGCCGGACACGGCTGCCAGGTGGCCCAGCTCGTCCAGCAGGAGGGCGAGGCGCTCGGCGTCCGTGTGCTCGACGGTGGCAGCGGCTTCGTGGTGGCCGATCGTGACGGATCCAGGCATCAAGGACTCCATTCGCTAGCCCCCTGCCCCCACGGTACGGCCGACCACCGCGGGCCGCCCGGCCACGTTCCGTGCCCGGCGGCCCCAGGGCGGGTTCAGCGGCGGCGTTCCGTGCTCACCACGACGCCCACGGCCAGCACCACGATCGCGCCGCCGAGCAGTTCGGAGAAGGAGAGCTGCTCGGAGAGGAGCAGCCAGCCGAGGAAGACCGCGACCACCGGGTTCACGTAGGCGTAGGTGGCCACCAGGCCGAGCGGGGCGGACTGGAGCAGCCAGGCGTAGGCCGTGAAGGCGACCAGCGAGCCGACCAGGACCAGGTAGGCCAGGGCGAGCCAGGAGCGGGTGGAGACGGCACCGAGGTGCAGCCCGTTCGCCTCGCCGTGGGCGAGTGCGACCAGCAGGCAGCCGAGGCCGCCGACCAGCATCTCGTAGGCGCTCGCCACCATCGGGTTGGCGGGCATCGGGAGGCGGCCGGAGAGGAAGGAGCCCAGGGACCAGGAGATCGAGGCGACGGTGATCAGCAGCAGCCCGCCCGGGGAGACGCTGCCGCTGAAGCCCGGCGCCGACAGCACGGCCAGCCCGCCCAGGCCGAGCAGCACGCCGGCCAGGGCCGCCCCGCCCAGCCGGTCCCCGGCCAGCAGGCGCAGCAGCACCACCCAGAGCGGCACCATGGCGATCATCAGTGCCGTCAGTCCCGACGGGATCCGCTGCTCCGCGATCACCACCAGGCCGTTGCCGCCGAGCAGGAGCAGCAGTCCGACCAGCGCGGCCCCGCCGAACTGCCGGCGGGTGACCCGCAGCGCGGCGGGGCCCAGGCGCCAGGCGAGGACGCCGAGCAGCAGCGCCCCGGCCAGCAGGAAGCGGGTCGCGCCGGACAGCAGCGGCGGCATGGTCTCGACCGCGACCCGGATGGCGAGGTAGGTGGAGCCCCAGACCAGGTAGACCACGGTGAGCGCGACCCAGACGGCCACGGAGATCCGGGAGCCGCCGGGCGACGGCGCAGCGAGCGGCGCGGCGCGGGAGGAGGAGGCAGGAGCGGTGGCGGTGGCAGGGGCGGGACGCCGTCTCCCAGTGGTTGTCATGGGTATCCCCTCGGTTTGGTGCTGTACCGGCAGGCATATCACAGCGCATCCGGGCCCGGGGACGCCACCGTTTACCCGCCGGACGTCCGCCGGGAGAATCGGAGTGGGCCCAGCCGAGGAGGACCCGACGAGGAGGACCCGACGATGACCGACGACGCCGCCCTGCCGTTCTTCGTCTACGGCACGCTGCGCCGCGGGCAGCGCAACCACGGGCGGTACCTGCACGGGCACTGCGAGCGGGTCGAGCCCGCCGAGCTGGCCGGCGCGGCGCTGTACGAGGGACCCGGCTACCCGTACGCGGTGGCCGATCCGGATCCGGGCCGGCGGGTCCGCGGGGAGCTGGTCACGGTCCGGGCGGGCGACTTCGCCCAGGTGCTGGCCGAGCTGGACGAGTTGGAGGGCTGCCGCCCGGACGGACGCGGGCTCTACGTCCGCCGGCCACTGCCCGTCACCGCCTCGCTGGCCGCCCCCGGCACCGCTCGGGTGACCGCCTGGGTCTACCTCGCCGGCCCCGACCTCACCACCCGGCTGCGCGCCACGGACCCCGTCCTGATCCCGTCCGGTGACTGGACCGCTCGCTGATCCCGCCCCGGTTCACCCGCACCCTCTATGCTCGGCAGCACGCTCTTCCGGGGGGCCGGGGAGGGGCGGGCGAACGGCGCGGCGGTACGAGGGCACGGCGCGCGACAGCACAACAGCGGCACAGGGGGTAGCCGATGGGTGGGATCCCGCAGCACGACGGGGACATATCGGATAAGTCGGGTGCGCCGAGCGGACGCCGGAGCCAGCCACCGACGGCGGACGCGGCTGCCGGGCACCGGGCGAGACCGGCCGTGCGGGCGGCGGGCCGATGAGCGAGGTGACCGACCTCCAGCAGGCCCGGCAGGCGATCGAACAGCTCGGCCCGCAGCGCCCGGGCACGGCAGCGCTGTCGGAGAGCACCGCGCTGACCGAGGGCACGACGCTGACCGAGCGCACCGCACTGACCGCCGCGATCCGGCAGGCCCTCGCGGTGCCCGGCCCGGCCGGCGACCCGGAGGTCGTCCGACAACGGGCCCACGCCTACCGCGCCACCGCCGGCGCGACCCTGCAGCAGGCCGGCCGGTTGCTCGCCGGCTGGGCGGCGGACCTGACCCGAGCGCAGCAGACCGACGCCCAGGGCCGGGCCGCCCTGGAGCAGGCGCTGGACACCGTGCAGCAGGGCGGCGCCGGAGCGGCGTCGCAGGCCCGGCCGGCCGCCCTGCACGGCGTCAACTCCCGCCTCGCGGCCGCCCACCGCGCCGCGCAGCGGGTCATCGTGACGGCACACGAGCTCAACCGGCTGACCGCCGGCTCCGACGCCGCCCCCGACACGGGCGCTGGCCCCGACCCCGAGACCGACACCGACCCCGCGGACGAGGCCGGAGCGATCCTCACCGATCGCCAACTCGAGCGAGCCGGCTGCATCTTCGACCTCCTGGACGGCGCCGACCAGGCGGCGTTCAGCGCGCTCCTCGCCGATGCCAGGTCCCCGCAGGAGGCAGCCCACCTCTGGAAGGCCTTGGCGGCCGGCCACGCGATCCCGGACATCCAGCGGTTCGACGCCGGCATCCACCCCTACGGCGCCGACCCGGCCTGGCTCGCGGCGCACCTGCTCCCCGCGGACGGCGAGCAGTTCGGCACCGGGCACCAGGCGGGCGGCGACTGCGTGGCCGCCTCGACGGTCCTCGCCCAGGCGCGGCTGGACCCGCTGCTGATGTACCAGTTGACCACCGGCGGCACGCCCGACCGGCCGGGCGCCGACTCCCCCGACGCGTTCCACCGGCGGCTCCGCCAGCTCTGCCAGGGCCACCACCGGCAACTCCGCCCCACCGGCGGGACCTTGCTGGCCGACCAGGCCCTCGGCACGGCCACCGGCAACAGTTACGAGTACGTCGGGCTGCACACCGGCGGCGAACGGCAGGCCGCGGTGCGCCGGATCGAGAACGCGGTGGACCAGGGCCTGCCGGTGCCGATCGACGTCAACGAGGGCGCGGTGGGGCGACAGTTGATGATCATCGGCAGGAACGGCAGCGAGCTGGAGGTCTACCACCCGCGGGGACGGACCGCATGGGTCACCGAGGACCAGTTCGTCAACGGGCGGCTGGGGGCGCTGACCGGGGACCAGCACCACGCGGACGACACCGATCCTGCCGCCGGGTCCGACGCCGACGCCTACGCCGTGGAGCTGCCCACATGAAGACCGTCCGGGACGACTCGGAACTGGCGGGGCTGGACGTGGCCACCGCGATCACCCGCGGCCTGCTGCTCGACGGCGACCCGCGCCGGGCACTCTTCACCGAGGCCGCGATCGCCGCCTGCCACGAGGCCGAGCAGGCCGGCCTGGGCGCCTACCCACTGGGCTTCCTGGCCCGCCACGTGCGCGCGGGCGGCTTCACCGCGGCACTCGACCTGCACGAGCCCGCGCCGGGACGGGCGGCGGACGCCCTGGTCCGCGGCTGGATCCGGGCCGCCGCGGCGAGCGGACCGGACGTCGGCCGGGAGCTGCTGTTCGCCCGCTGGCTGGCCCAGGTGGCGGCCCTGCTCACCCTGCGCCGCCAGGCCGGGGACGCCGCCGAGGCGCCCCACCCCACCGCTTCGCCCCACCCCACCGCTTTGCCCCACCCCAGCAACGGAAGCGAACTCCCGTGTCACCAGTGAACGTCGGCCTCGTCGGCATCGGCAACTGCACCTCCTCGCTGGTGCAGGGCGTGGCCCACTACACCGCCCACCCCGACGCGCCCGGGCTGACCCTGCCGGTCTGCGCCGGCTACGCGGTCTCGGACGTCCGGTTCACCGCCGCCTTCGACGTGGACGCCGCGAAGATCGGACTCGACCTGGCGGAGGCCATCTGGACCGGGCCCAACAACGCCACCCGGTTCGCCGAGGTGCCGCCGCTCGGCGTCCCGGTGGTGGAGGGCGTGCTCAGCGACGGGGTCGGGCGCCGGGTCGGCGAGCGGATCACCGCCCGCGGCACGGCGGACGTCGAGGCGATCGCCGCCCACCTGGAGCGGACCGGCACCGAGGTGCTGGTGAACTTCGTGCCGGCGGGCAGCCAGCAGGCCTCCGAGTGCTACGCCGAGGCCGCGCTGCTGGCGGGCTGCGCGTTCGTCAACTGCATCCCCTCGGTGATCGCCCGCTCGCCGCACTGGGTCGAGCGGTTCACGGCGGCCGGGCTGCCGCTGCTCGGGGACGACCTGAAGAGCCAGTTCGGCGCCACCCTGGTGCACCGGGCGCTGGTCGAACTGCTGGCGGCCAACGGCGTGCGGCTGCGCAACACCTACCAGTTGCTGGCCGGCGGGAACATGGACTTCGTCAACCTCCAGGACCCCGAACGGCTGCGGACGAAGCAGGAGACCAAGGCCGGCGGCCTGCGCGGCGCCGACGGCGACACCCTGCTGCCGCCCGAGCAGGTCCACGTGGGCGCGGACTACATCCCCTTCCTCGCCGACCGCAAGCTCGCGGTGATCCGGATCGAGGGCGAGGGGTTCGGCGGCACGCCGGTGGAGGTGGACCTGCGGCTGAACGTCGACGACTCGCCGAGCGGTGCCGGGAACGTGCTGGACGCCGTGCGCTACCTCAAGTTCGCCCTGGACCACGGGCTCGCGGGGGTGCTGGACCCGGTGGCGGCCCGGCTGATGAAGGCGGTGCCGAACCCGATGGGCGAGGGGGCCGCGGCCGCCGGACTGCGCGAGCTGCTGGCGCTCGGCCGGCCCTGACGAGGGACCGGCCCTGACGACCGCCCGGCCCTAGCCGGCCGACGGGTCCACGCAGTGCAGCACCTGGTCGTGGCCCAGGTAGCAGCGCCGCCCGTCGGTGCTGACCGACCAGACGTCGACGCCCGGTTCGGTGTCGCGGAAGGTCCAGCGCGCGGCGCCGGTGGCGGCGTCGAGGGCGACCACGCCGGCGTCGGCCGGACCGGGCACCAGCAGCAGGTCGCCGAGCAGCAGCGGGCGGCTGCGCAGGTCCAGCCGGAACGGCAGCCCCACGCTCCAGCGCACGGCGCTGGTCGGGTCGACCGCGCGGACCAGCCCGTCCTCCGTGAAGAGGAAGACCTTCCCGGCCCCGGCCAGCGGGGGCAGGAAGCGCCAGGAGGCGCCGGGGTCCGGCACCGCGGTCCAGCGGGCGCTGCCGTCGGCCAGGCTGAGCACGCGCAGGCCGCCGTTGCCGTCCGACAGGTAGAGCTGCTGGTCGTCCGCGACGCACCAGCCCTTGGCCACCACCCGCCAGAGCCGGTTGCCGGTCGACGCGTCCAGCAGCGAGAGCGTGTCGACCCCGCCGACCAGCAGCCGCCCGCCGGGCACCGGCGCGACCATGGCCACCGTGTCGGTGTCGGCGACCGCCTGCTGCCAGATCACCTGGCGGGTGCCGAGCGAGAGGGCGAGCAGGCTGCTGCGGACCTCGTCGGGGGCGGCGTTCCGGCCACCGGGGCCGCTCGGGCCGGCGCCAGGACCACCCGGCCCGCCGGGCGTGACCAGGTCGACCAGGCAGTAGACCGCCTCGCCGTCACAGCCGAGCACCTGCACCGTGCTGGTCTCCAGGCCGCGCAGGGTGCTCGGCGTGGCACCCGAGGTCGGCGACGCGGTCGCCGAGGGCAGCGCGTACTGCCAGTCGGTGCTGCCGCTGTCCAGGTCGTAGCCGGTGATCAGGCCGCGCTGCACGCCCTGGTCGGGTTCGTCACCGGCGAGCACCAGGGAGCCGGCCACGGTGAGCGGGCCGGAGAACGGGACGGTGAAACGGCGCCGCTCGGTGCCCCGGTCGGGATCCAGCTGCACCAGGTGACCGCCGGCCGGGTAGAGCGGCGGGTGCGGCACGCGCTGGTCGAGCCGGTCCAGCTGAAGCGTGCCGGTGCCGTGGTAGGTCCAGCGCGCCGCGGGGCCGGTCGGGCCGGGCCCGGGTGGCGGCTGCGGGGCGGCCCGGTGGTGGCCGGTCGCGGACCCGTACGCCGCCCAGGCCGCACCGCCGGCCAGCACGGCGGCGGCGCCGAACAGCAGCCGGCGGCGGGCCGGGTTCAGCGGCGCGGCGCTGAGCACCTCGGTCGGCTCGACGCGGTCGGGCCCGGTGACCCCGGGCTCGGTGACCCCGGGCCGGGCTGCCTCGGGCCCGGCGTCGCCCGCCGGCGCCGGGTGCGCCGGGTGCGCCGGGTGCACCGGGTTCGCCGGATGCGCCCGGTGCGCCGCGTCCGCTCCGCCGGGCACGTCGTCCTCGTCGTCATCGTCGAAGCGCCAGGATCCGTTGGTGCCCATCCGCCCCCGCCCCCCGCAGGTCGCCATGATCGCCGAGATCGCCCGAATGGACTGTACCTCGCGGTGCGTCGCGGACGGGCCGGGTGTAGAGAGGAGACGTGCCTCTCCGGCGGCTTTCCGACGTCTTCGCCCGGCCCCGGCGATCCGGCCGTGCCCTGGTGCTGATCCCGCTTGCACTGATCGTGGTGATCACCACCATCGACGTGCTGAGCCCGCCCCAGATCCACCTCGGGCCGCTGCTGGTGGTGGCGCCCGCGATCACCGCCTCGTTCGCCGGCACCCGGCTGACCGCCCTGGTCGGCCTGCTGGCGGTGGCCGCCCTGACGGTGATCGGCATCATGCGCGACGGCCTGACCACCTCCAACCACGAGACCCAGATCGTCAGCCTGATCCTGGTCTCCGCCTTCGTGGTCGCGTACACGGCGGTGCGCGACCGGCACGCCCGCGAGCTGATCCAGGTGCGCTCGGTGGCCGAGGCCGCACAGCGGGTGCTGCTGCGCCCGCTGCCGTCCCGGATCGGCTCGCTGCGGATCGCCTCGGTCTACCTGGCCGCCGAGGCCGAGGCGCAGGTCGGCGGCGACCTCTACGCGGCGGCCCGGACCAGCACCGGGACCCGGCTGCTGGTCGGCGACGTCCGCGGCAAGGGCCTGACCTCGCTCGGCGAGGCCTCGCTGCTGCTCGGCGCCTTCCGCGCGGCCGCCCACCTGCAGGCCTCGCTGCCGGAGCTGGCGGCCTACCTGGACGGGAGCGTCAGCTGGGACCTGGCCGCGGCGGCCAGCGCGGCCGAGGGCGGCGCGGACGGCACCCGGCGGGCCGACCCGCTGGAGGGCGAGCCGGCGGAGTCGTTCATCACCGCGGTGATCCTGGACATCCCCGACGACGGCACCGGGATCCAGGTGATCAACTGCGGCCACCCACCACCGCTGCTGATGCACCTCGGCCGGGTACGGCCGCTGGACGCCCGGCGCCCCTCCCCACCGCTCGGCCTGGGCAGCCTGCTGGAGCCGTCCTACCACGCGGACGAGTTCCGGTTCGCCCCCGACGACCGGCTGCTGATCTACACCGACGGCGTGATCGAGGCCCGTGACGAGCACCGGGTCTTCTACCCGCTGGCCGACCGGCTGCGCCGCTGGGCCGGCGAGCGGCCGGAGGCCCTGCTCCAGCACCTGCAACGCGACCTGCTGGCCCACGCGGGCGGGCGGCTGGGCGACGACGCGGCGATGGTGGCGGTGGAGCGGGTGGCCGACCGGCGCAGCGCGGGCGGCGGCACGCTGAGCCACAGCACCCGCGGTTCGCTGCCGGGGCAGGAGGCGGGCGCGGGGGCCGAGACGGGCGCGGGGGCGGGGGCGGCAGCCGGGGCAGGCGCAGGTGCAGGCGCGGGCGCCGAGGCGGCTTCGGAGGCGGGCCCCGGTCCGGAGCGGGACGGGCGGGGCATCACTCCGACAGCTTAGGGCCTCTCTTCGAACCCCCGTCGTCCGCCCGAAGGGCGGGCGCGGCGGCTCCCCCAGCCTGGCGGCTGGAAGGTGCCCCCACGGGTGCGTGCATCGGCGGCGCCGAGGATGGGGGTACCTCCCGGCCGAAGGCCGGGGGAGAGTCCATGCGGTGGGGGCACCTCCCGGCCGAAGGCTGGGGGCCATCGGCGACTGACGAGAAGCCGTCGAGGTGCGTGCCCCGGCGTCGCCGCGCAGACGGGGGTTCGAAGAGAGGCCCTAAGGTGACGGGGCGAAGCGGGGCAGGGTGCGCGGGAGGCGGGCAACGGTGAGCGGGACGACGGTCGGCGCGAACGACGGCGACACCGGCGAGGACGGGCAGCGCAGCGAGGCACTGGGCGACGGAGCGGGCGCGCGGCTGGGCGACGGGCACGACGCCCCCGCGCCCCCGGACTTCACCTCCGAGCAGCTGGCCCGCGGCCGCGCGCTGCGCCGCCGGCAGGTGCCGTGGACACTCGGCGGGCGCCTGGCGGGCCTGGCCGTCACGCTGCTGCTCGGGCTCACCCCGGCCGGCGCCCACCTGGTGCACGCGGCCGGGTCGCTGCTCGGCGGGTCGTGGACCGCCCGGGTGCTGGGCGGCACCGCCGCGCTGGTGCTGGTCGGGCAGCTGGTCGGGCTGCCGTTCGGCGCCCGGGTACGGGTGATCCGGGTCGAGTACGGCCTGGTCACCCAGGGCTGGGCCGGCTGGGCGGTGGACCTGCTGCGCGGCCTGGCGCTGACCCTGGCGTTCGCGCTGCCCGGCGCGCTCGGCGTCTTCGCGCTCACCGGCTGGTCCACCCGCTGGTGGTGGGCGCCGGCGGCGGGCGCGGCGGCGCTGCTCACGGTGGCGCTCTCGTTCCTCTTCCCGCTGGTGATCGAGCCGGTCTTCAACCGGTTCACCCCGCTGCCGGCGGGCGAGCTGCGCCGTGCGCTGCTGGCGCTGGCCGAGCGCGACCGGGTCCGGGTGCGGGACGTCCTGGTGGCCGACGCCTCGCGCCGGACCACGGCGCTCAACGCCTACGTCTCCGGCTTCGGCGCGACCCGGCGGATCGTCGCCTACGACACCCTGCTCACCACCGCGGCGCAGCGCGAGGTGGAGCTGGTGGTGGCGCACGAGCTCGGCCACGTGGTGCACCGCGACGTGCTGCGCGGCACGGTGCTCGGCGCGCTCGGGGCGGCGGCGGCCGTGGCGGTGCTCGGGCTGACGGCCGCGCTGCACCCGCTCCAGCACGCCGCCGGGGTACCCGACCTGGCCGACCCGCGCGCGCTGCCGCTGCTCGCGGCGGTCGCCGCCGTGCTGGGTGCGCTCGGCGGGCCGCCGCAGGCCGCGGTGAGCCGCCGGATCGAGGCCCGGGCCGACCGTCACGCCCTGGAACTCACCCGCGACCCCGAGCAGTTCATCGCGATGCAGCGCCGGCTCGCGGTGGCCAACGTGGCCGACGTGCAGCCGCCGCTGATCCTGGAGCTGCTCTTCGCCACCCACCCGAGCACCGCCCGCCGGATCGCGGCGGCCCGGCGCTGGGCGGTGTCGGCAGCACCCGCGGCGGGCATGGAGCACGGGTGAGCCCCGAGCCCGCAGGACCGCCGAAGCCTCCCGTGCCGCCGGAACCTGAGCTGTCGCCGGAACGCGAGCAGCCGCCCGAACGCAAGCTGCCACCGGAACCCTTCGAGAGCTGGCCGCCCCCGACCGCGATCGTCCCGGCGCCCGACGGTTCGTCGGTGTGGCCGCTGGGCGTGCTGGCCGGGGCGGCGAGCCTGGCCCGCTTCGAGCTGCCGGCGGGCGCGGTCTCCCGGGCGGTCTCGCACGCGACGGTGCAGGAGTTGTGGCACGTGGTGGCCGGGACCGGGCGGATCTGGCGGCGGCAGGGCGACCGCACCGAGGTGGTGGAGCTGGCGGTGGGCAGCACGGTGAGCATCCCGCTCGGCACCGCCTTCCAGTTCCGGGCCGACGGCGACGGGCCGCTGCTGGTGGTCGCGGCCACCGTTCCGCCGTGGCCCGGCACCCAAACCGAGGCGCGCCCGGAGACCGGGCCGTGGCAGCCTACGGTCCATGGCGATGCGGGAGCGGGATGACGACGGCCCGGTGCGGGAGCACGAGGACGGGAACGGGCGCGGGCGCGGGAACGGCCGCGGCCTGGACCGGGACGGCTTCTTCGTCCGCGAGGGCGCACTGAGCAAGGTGCCGGCGGCCTTCGCCGAGCTGGTCGCGGCGGCCCGCACCGGGATCGGCGCGGCCTTCGGCCCCGAGCAGCTGCACAGCGCCTACCTCTACGGCAGCGTCCCGCGCGGCACCGCCGTGCCCGGCCGCTCCGACCTGGACCTGCTGCTGGCGCTCCGGAACCCGCCCACGGCGGCGGACCGGGCCGCCGCCGACGCCCTGCAGAGCGCGCTGGACACCCGCTTCGCCCAGGTCGACGGCGTCGGGGTGCTGCTGTTCGACGTCGCCACCCTGCTCAGCGAGCCGGAGCGGTACGACCTCGGCTGGTTCGTCGCCTGCCTCTGCACCCCGTTGCTCGGCCCGGACCTCGGCGAGCTGCTCCCCCGCTACCGGGCCGACGCGCAACTCGCCCGCGAGACCAACGGCGACCTGGCGCTGCGGCTGCCCCGCTGGCGGACCCTGGCGGCGACGGCCGGCAGCGCCGAGGAGCGCCGCGTGCTGTCCCGCGGCGCGGCCCGCCACCTGGTCCGGACCGGGTTCACCCTGGTGCTGCCGCGCTGGCAGGGCTGGACCAGCGACCTGGCCGAGTCGGCCGAGGTGTTCGCGCGGTACTACCCGGAGCGGGCCGACCAGATGCGCGCGGCCGCCGCGATCGCCCGGGCCGGCAGCACCGATCCGGGCGCGCTGACGCTGCTCCTCGACGAGCTCGGCCCCTGGCTGGCGGCCGAGTACACGGCGGTGCACGGGGTGAAGGCCCCGCGCACCGCCGCGGCGGACGGCTAGCCGGCACCACGCCGGGCGTTCGGCCCGCCGGCCCGCCGGCCCGCCTGTCGGCCGAACGGCTGCTAGCCGAAGTAGCCGTGGAAGTTGGTCGAGAACTCGTTCCCGTTGTACTGGTCCCAGTTGATCGACCAGGTCATCAGGCCACGCAGGTTCGGCTGCGGGCTGCTGCGCGGCTGGTAGCCGCCGCAGTTCGTGCCCTTGGTGAGGCAGTCGAGCGCCTGGTCGACGGTGGCGGGCGGGACGTAGCCGTTGCCTGCGTAGGAGTTGGCCGGCATGCCGATGGCGACCTGGGACGGATCCAGCGGCGGGAAGACGGCGTTGCTGTTGCCCGCGACCGGAAACCCGGCCAGCAGCATGTCGGTCATCGCGATGTGGAAGTCCGCGCCGCCCATCTGGTGGTACTGGTTGTCCAGGCCCATGATCGGGCCGGAGTTGTAGTCCTGGACGGTGAGCAGCGTGAGGTCGTTCCGCAGCGCGTAGAGGACCGGCAGGAAGGCGCCGGCCCGCGGGTCCTGGGCGTTGTTCGGGCCGGGGCCGTAGAACTGGTAGCCGAGCTGGACGAAGAACGTCTCCGGCGCCATGGTCAGCACGAACTTCGAGCCGTACCTGGCCTTGAGCGCCTGCAGCGCGGCGATGGTGTTGACGATGGTCGGCGTGGTCGGGTTGCGGAAGTCCGTGTCGCCCGGGTTCAGCGCGAGCGACTGGTTCTCGAAGTCGACGTCCAGCCCGTCCAGCCCCCACTGGTCGATGATCGCGGAAACCGAGCTGACGAACTCGTCCCGGGCGGCCGTGGTGGTGAGTTGGACCTCGCCGTTGGCGCCGCCGATGGAGATCAGCACCTTCTTTCCCGCGGCCTGCTGCGCGGCGATGGCGGCCTTGAAGTCGGCGTCCGACTCCTCGCCCGGGCAGTCGCTGACCGGGCAACGGTTGAACCGGATGTCGCCGGAGGTCACCGAGGTGGGCTCGGCGAAGGCGAGGTCGATGACGTCCCAGGAGGCGGGGACGTCGGACAGCTTCAGGTAGCCGGAGCCGTTGGCGAAGCTCTCGTGCAGGTAGCCGACCAGTGCGTGGGTGGGGAGGCCGCCACCGCCGGGCGGGGTGGGAGTGGGAGTGGGAGTGGGCGTGGGGGTCGGCGTGGGCGTGGGGGTCGGGGTCGGCGTCGGCGAACCGGTCGGGGTCGGCGTCGGCGTCGGGGACGGGCTGGGGTTGCCCGGGCCGCTCAGCGACACGTCGTCCGCGTAGTACGTGCCCTCGCCGTACCAGCCGTGCAGGTAGACCGTGGCGGTGGTCTGGCTCGCGCCGGTGGTGAAGCCGACCGAGAGCTGCTGGTAGCCGCCGCCGGTGCCGGGCGTCCAGGTGCTGGTGCCGCCGGCCACGCCCAGGTAGACGTAGGCGCCGTCGACCCAGGCGCTGAGCGTGTAGCTGGTGTTCGGTGCGACGCTGACGGTCTGCGTGCACTGCGCGTCGTCGGCGCTGGTGGCGGCACCGGCGAGGGCGTAGCTCCCGCTGTGTGCGTGGCCGGTGACGACGCTTCCGGTGCTGCCGTCACAGCTCCAGGGAGCCAGGGTGCCGCTCTCGAAGCCGCCGTTGACCAGGAACTCGCCGGCCGCGGCGGTGGGGGCCAGGCCGAAGGTCACCGCGGCCGCGCCGGCCGCCACCACCGCCCAAGCGGTGAGCAGCGCGAACGGCCGACGGGAGCGGGGGTGGTGGGTGGGGTACGCGTGGGGGTCGGGTTGCGGGCCGGGGCGGCCCGCTCTGCTGAGACTGCGCATGTGGGGGTTGCTCCTGCTGTCTCGACTACCGGACGGTCCGGGGCGGCAGCCGGGGAGCGACCCCGCGCGCCCCATGTGGTCCAGACCACTGAAGCGGCCCGGGCCAGGTGGTGTCAATGGCCCTGACACCAGGCGCGGGAGCGCCCGCCCGGCCCCGCTGCCGCCGCTCCGGCGGCCCGCACCAGGAGCTCGACGGCTGGATCGCGGGTCAAACGGGACTGGGGTGTGATCAAGTCGGGGTTGTCCGCGGACGGGCGCGGTCAGGAGACTTGGCCCTGTGGACGACCCGACCTCGCTGACCGCCCTGCCCGCCGCCCTGGTCTTCGCCGGCCAGGTGCTCGACCCCGGCTCGTTCCGCAGTTGGGACGAGCCGCCGCCCGAGACCGCCGAGCGCGCCGCCTACGCGGCGGACCTGGCCCGGGCCCGCGCCCGCAGCGGCGCCGACGAAGGCGCGCTGACCGGTGAGGGGCGCCTCGGCGGGCGGCGGGTCGCGGTGCTGCTCAGCGAGTTCGGCTTCCTCGCCGGATCGATCGGCACCGCCACCGCGGCCCGGCTGCTGCGCGCGGTCGAGCGGGCGACGGCGGAGCGGCTGCCGCTGCTCGCCTTCCCCGCCTCCGGCGGCACCCGGATGCAGGAGGGGACACCGGCGTTCGTCCGCATGATCGCCATCGCCAACGCCGTGACCGCACACAAGGCCGCCGGCCTGCCCTACCTGGTCCACCTGCGCCACCCGACCACCGGCGGGGTGCTGGCCTCCTGGGCCTCGCTCGGCCAGCTGACCACCGCCGAACCGGGCGCCCTGATCGGCTTCCTGGGCCCGCGCGTCTACCAGGCACTGTACGGCGCACCGTTCCCCGAGGGCGTGCAGCGCGCCGAGCACCTGGAGCGCTTCGGCACGGTGGACGCGGTGCTGACGGTGGAACAGCTGCGGCCGTGGCTGACCAGGGCGCTGGAGCTGGTGGCCGCGCCGGAAGGGCCGGTGGCCGGACCCGACGACCCGTCGGGCAACGCGTCGGACGAGACGTCGGACGAGACGTCGACCGAGCCCGCCGCAGCCGCCGCGCCCGCACACTCCGTCTGGGAGTCCGTCCGGCGCACCCGGGAGCCGGACCGGCCGGGGCTGGCCGAGCTGCTCGCCACCGCCGACACGGTGGTCCCGCTCTCCGGCACCGGCGCCGGGGAGCGGGACGACGCGCTGCGGCTCGCGCTGGTCCGGTTCGGCGACCGGCGCTGCGTGGTGATCGGCCACGACCGGGCGGCCGCCGCCCTGCACGGCCCGGTCGGACCGGGCGGACTGCGCACCGCCCGGCGCGGCATGCGCCTGGCCGCCGAGCTGCGGCTGCCGCTGCTCACCGTCATCGACACCCACGGCGCGCTGCTCAGCCGAGCCGCCGAGGAGGGCGCGCTGGCCGGGGAGATCGCCCGCTGCGTGGCCGAGCTGAGCACGCTGCCCACCCCGGTGGTCAGCCTGCTGCTCGGCGAGGGTGCGGGCGGCGCCGCGCTCGCCCTGCTGCCCGCCGACCGGGCGCTGGCCACCCAGCACGCCTGGCTCTCCCCGCTGCCGCCGGAGGGTGCCTCGGTGATCCTGCACCGCACCCCGGAGCTGGCGCCGCAGCTCGCGGAGCAGCAGCGGATCGGCGCGGCGGAGCTGCTCGAGGAGGGCGTGATCGATCGGATCCTGCCCGAGCCGGACCCGCTGGACCCGGCGGAGTTCGTCCGGCGCACCGCCGCCGCCGTCCGCGCCGAACTCGCCCGCGCCGCCGCCCTCACCCCGCCCACCCCACGGCTGACCCGCTACGCCGCCCTGGCCCGCTAGCGCCGGGGCGGGCCCGCTAGCGCCGGGGCGGGGTGGCGCCGAGGCAGGGTGCCGCCCCGTCAGCCCGCCGCCGCCGGCCCGGACAGCGCCGAGCGGGC
>NZ_JBNQTI010000177.1:0-16805 GCF_050325825.1 Kitasatospora sp. LaBMicrA B282 | reverse complement strand
CGGCCCGGGCGCTGCTCGCCGGGGCCGCCGCGCACGCCTTCCACCCGCTGGAGGCCCCGCCGGCCGGCGCCGCCATCGGCCTGCTGCTGATCGCCGCCGCCCACCGGCACGGCTGGCCGGTGGCGGTCGGCGGCACCGGACGGGTGACCGCGGCGCTGGCCGCGGTGCTCGCCGAGCGCGGCGGCACCGTCGAGACCGGGGTGCGGGTGCACTCGCTGGCCGAGCTGCCGCCGGCCGAGCTGGTGCTGCTGGACCTGATGCCCGGGGCCGCGGCCGAGCTCGCCGGTGACCGGCTGCCGCCCCGGGTGCGCCGCGCGTACGCGCGCTACCGGCACGGGCCGGCGGCGTTCAAGGTCGACCTGGCCGTCGAGGGCCACCTGCCGTGGCGGGACCCGGTCTGCGCCCGGGCCGGCACCGTGCACCTGGGCGGCACCCTGGAGCAGGTGGCGCTGGCCGAGCGGGAGGTGGCGCGGGGGCGGCTGCCGGAGCACCCGTTCGTGCTGGTCGGGCAGCAGTACCTGGCCGACCCCGGGCGCTCGCGCGGCGGGCTGCACCCGGTCTGGGCCTACGCGCACGTGCCCGCCGGCTACCCCGGCGACGCCACCGAGGCGGTGCTGCGCCAGCTGGAGCGTTTCGCCCCTGGAGCCCGGGAGCGGATCGTGGCGCTGCGCAGCCGGTCCACCGCGGAGCTGGCCGCGGCGAACGCGAACCTGGTGGGCGGCGACATCGTCGGCGGCGCGAACACCCCGCGCCAGCTGCTGGCCCGTCCGCTGCTCGCGGTCGACCCCTACTGGACCGGGATCCCGGGCGTCTACCTCTGTTCGGCGGCCACCCCGCCGGGGGCCGGGGTGCACGGCATGTGCGGGTACCACGCCGCGCGGGCCGCGCTGCGAGCTGCGGAGGGGCGGCGGCGGACTTAACGTGACCTGAACGTGATGTGAACTGCGGTCAACTCTCGGGAGGCGCCACCGTGCGGATGAAGAAGGTCCTCTACGAACAGGAACTGCTCCGTCTGCAGAACGAGCTGGTCAAGCTCCAGTCCTGGGTACGGGCCGAGGGCGTCCGGCTGGTGGTGGTCTTCGAGGGACGGGACGCGGCCGGCAAGGGCGGGGCGATCAAACGGGTCACCGAGTACCTCAACCCCCGGGTGGCGCGGATCGTCGCGCTGCCCGCCCCGACCGAGCGCCAGCGCGGCCAGTGGTACTTCCAGCGCTACGTCGAGCAGCTGCCCGCGGCCGGTGAGATCGTGCTCCTCGACCGCAGTTGGTACAACCGCGCCGGGGTGGAGAAGGTGATGGGCTTCTGCACCGACCAGGAGTACCGGCAGTTCCTGCACCAGTGCCCGATCTTCGAGCGGATGCTGATCGAGGCCGGCATCGAGCTGCGCAAGTACTGGTTCTCGGTGAGCGACGTCGAGCAGGAGCGCCGCTTCCGGGCCCGGCTGGCCGACCCGATGCGGCGCTGGAAGCTCTCCCCGATGGACACCGAGTCGATCAGCCGCTGGGAGGAGTACTCGCAGGCCAAGGACGAGATGTTCGTCCATACCGACGTCCCCGACTCGCCCTGGCACGTGGTGGACAGCGACGACAAGCGGCGGGCCCGGATCAACATGATCGCCCACCTGCTCTCCACCCTGCCCTACCGCGACGTCACCGTGCCGCCGGTCTCGCTGCCGCCCCGCCCGCCCTCCAAGGGCTACCAGCGCCCGCCGCGCGACCTGCAGCGGTACGTCCCCGACCACGCCGGTGCGGTGGAACGGAAGAACGGGAGCGGCGGGCCTGTCCGATCCCTCGCCTAGGGTGGTGGGGTGGACGAACCGGACCTCTTCACCGTCGCCGCCGAGCAGCGCCAGGCCCGCGAGCCGGGCCGGGCCCCGCTCGCCGTGCGGATGCGTCCGCGCACCCTGGACGAGGTGGCGGGCCAGCGCCGGCTGCTCGCCGACGGCTCCCCGCTGCGCCGCCTGGTCGGCAGCACCAAGGGCCCGGCGGCGACCAGCTCGGTGATCCTCTGGGGTCCGCCCGGCACCGGCAAGACCACCCTGGCCCAGGTGATCAGCCACGCGGTCGAGGGCCGCTTCGTCGAGCTGTCCGCGATCACCGCCGGGGTCAAGGAGGTGCGCGCGGTGATCGAGGGGGCCCGGCGCGCGGTGGCGATGAGCGGGCAGGAGACGGTGCTCTTCCTCGACGAGATCCACCGCTTCTCCAAGGCCCAGCAGGACTCGCTGCTGCCCGCCGTGGAGAACCGCTGGGTGACCCTGATCGCCGCCACCACCGAGAACCCCTACTTCTCGGTGATCTCCCCGCTGCTCTCCCGCTCGCTGCTGCTCACCCTGGAGTCGCTCACCGACGAGGACGTCCGGCTGCTGCTGCGCCGCGCGGTGGCCGACGAGCGCGGCCTGGCCGGCAGCGTGCTGCTCGGGCAGGAGGCCGAGGACCACCTGGTCCGGCTGGCCGGCGGGGACGCCCGGCGGGCCCTGACCACGCTGGAGGCGGCCGCCGGGGCGGCGCTGGAGCAGGGCGAGCCGGAGATCACCCTGGCGATCACCGAGACCGCCGTCGACCAGGCCGCGGTGCGCTACGACAAGGACGGCGACCAGCACTACGACGTGGCCAGCGCGCTGATCAAGTCGATCCGCGGCAGCGACGTGGACGCCACCCTGCACTACCTGGCCCGGATGATCGAGGCGGGGGAGGACCCGCGGTTCATCGCCCGCCGGCTGATGATCTCGGCCAGCGAGGACATCGGCCTGGCCGACCCGACCGCGCTGCCCACCGCGGTGGCCGCGGCCCAGGCGGTGGCGCTGATCGGTTTCCCGGAGGCCCGGATCATCCTCTCCCAGGCGGCCATCGCGCTGGCCCTGGCCCCCAAGTCGAACGCCGCCTACCTGGCGATCGACGCCGCGCTGGCCGACGTCCGGGCGGGCCTGGCCGGCCCGGTCCCGCCGCACCTGCGCGACGGCCACTACAAGGGCGCGGCCAAGCTCGGCCACGCCCAGGGCTACCGGTACCCGCACGATCTGCCCGGCGGCATCGCCGCCCAGCAGTACGCCCCGGACACCGTGCACGGCAAGGCCTACTACCAGCCGACCCGGCACGGCGGCGAGGCCCGGTACGCGGACATCGTGGAGTGGACCAGGGCCCGACTGCGGGGCGACAAGGGCGACTGACCGGGCCCGGCGGAAGGGCGCCCGAGCAGCCGGTATACTCGGCCGAAGTGCCCTGTCCCGGGCTCGGCGGCGGCGACGCCGACCGGCCGCACCAGCGGGACAACGGCCCGCGACCCCTCGGGGTCGCCAGGAGCGTCGCGCACCGTTCATTCGGTGTCGCGGGCAGCCCACCACCGGCGACGGCGGTGGGCCGCGCGTGTGCATGCACGTCTCGTGCCCGGCCACGGAGAGCGGCTGATCACCCCCGGGTGGTTTTCTCCGGACCGCGAGGAGCGACCTCCGTCAACACCTGGTGCAGCCGTATTCGCAACTGAAAGAGGTAATGGTTCCATGGCGAACCAGAAGCGTCCCAAGGTCAAGATCGCTCGTGCCCTGGGCGTTCCGCTGACCCCGAAGTCCGTCAAGTACTTCGAGGCCCGCCCGTACCCGCCCGGCCAGCACGGCCGTGGTCGCAAGCAGAACTCGGACTACAAGGTCCGTCTGGTCGAGAAGCAGCGTCTGCGCGCTCAGTACGACCTGAGCGAGAAGCAGATGGCGCGCGCGTTCGACCGTGCGAAGAAGGTCTCCGGCAAGACCGGTGAGGCCCTCATCGCGCAGCTCGAGACCCGTCTCGACGCCCTGGTGCTGCGTTCGGGCATCGCCCGCACCATCTACCAGGCCCGTCAGATGGTCGTCCACGGCCACGTCGAGGTCAACGGTGGCAAGGTCAACAAGCCTTCGTTCCAGATGAAGCCCGGCTACGTGGTGACCATCAAGGAGAAGTCGAAGGAGAAGGTCCCCTTCCAGGTCGCCCGTGAGGGTGGCAACGCTGGTGAGGGCCAGACCCCGAAGTACCTCGAGGTCAACCTCAAGGCCCTGGCCTTCCGCCTGGACCGTGAGCCGCAGCGTCGCGAGGTCCCCGTGGTCTGCGACGAGCAGCTGGTCGTCGAGTACTACTCGCGCTGACCCATCGGGTACTCCGGTACCTCGGCGGAGCCCCCGCAGCCTTCGGGCTGCGGGGGCTCCGCCCGTTTCGGCCGCGGTCCGGCCCCGATCGGCGCCGCAGGCCGCGCCGCCAGCGGTTATCCGGTCGGGAACCGGGCCCGCGGCGCGATAGGGTGCCACTCTGAGGAGTGAAGGGAGCACGCGGGTGTCCGTCGGAGAGCTGGCCGGCCTGCTGGTCGCGGTGGGCTGGGTCGTCCTGGTCACCCTGCTCGCGGTGGTGCTGGTGCGGCTGTCCAAGGTGCTGCGGGAGGCCACCGTGCTGGTCTCGGCCGTCACCGAGCAGGCGGTCCCGCTGCTGTCCGACGCCAGTGCCGCGGTGCGCAGCGCGCACCAGCAGCTGGAGCGGGTCGACGACATCACCGCCAACGTGCAGGACGCCGCCGCCAACGC
Organism: Kitasatospora sp. LaBMicrA B282; assembly: GCF_050325825.1. Classification (NCBI taxonomy): domain Bacteria; kingdom Bacillati; phylum Actinomycetota; class Actinomycetes; order Kitasatosporales; family Streptomycetaceae; genus Kitasatospora; species Kitasatospora sp. LaBMicrA B282. The sequence goes on along the minus strand of NZ_JBNQTI010000177.1, from coordinate 12,265 downwards.
CAACGCCCTCTCCTCCACCGTCGCGGCCACCCTGGGTGGCCCGCTGGTCAAGCTCGCCGCCTTCAGCTACGGCGTGCGCAAGGCCGTCAACCGCCAGCAGGGCACCCTGACCTTCCCTCAGCAGAGCAGCGAGCGCGAGGCGCTGGCCCAGCTGATCCGCGCCGAGGTGCGGGCCGCCACCGCTCCCCGGGGCGGGCTGCTGTCCCGGCTCCGGCGCGCCGTGAAGGGCTGATGCACCGTGGTACGACGCATCTTCTGGATGACGGTCGGCGCCGGCGCCGCCGTCTGGGCCATGAACAAGGCGAACGAGGCCACCCGCCGGCTCACGCCGGACAGCCTGTCCGCCGGCGCCGTCCGCGGCGCGCTCCAACTGGGCGACGCGGCCCGGCAGTTCGCGCTCGACGTGCGGGCCGGGATGGCCGAGCGGGAGGAGCAGCTGCGGTCCGACCTCGGGCTGGACGGCACCGCGGTCGTCGACCCGCCGACCCGCCGCCCGATCGCGGGCGCGCCGCGCACGCTGACCGGCCGAGCTATCGAGGCGGCACCGGGGAGACCCCCGGTCGTCGCCCTGCCCCCGTCGCGCACCACCACCCCCCACGTCATCGCGTCAACGCCCCGTCAGCTCGAACAGCGCCGGGACAAGCACTCTTAACCGGAAGGACCACTCATGGAGTCGGCAGAGATCCGCCGCCGCTGGCTGCGCTTCTTCGAGGAGCGCGGCCACACCGTCGTTCCCTCGGCGTCCCTGGTCGCCGACGACCCCACCCTGCTGCTGGTCAACGCCGGCATGGTGCCGTTCAAGCCGTACTTCCTGGGCGAGACCAAGCCGCAGTTCAGCCGGGCCACCAGCGTCCAGAAGTGCGTGCGCACGCTGGACATCGAGGAGGTCGGCAAGACCACCCGGCACGGCTCGTTCTTCCAGATGTGCGGCAACTTCTCCTTCGGCGACTACTTCAAGGAAGGCGCCATCAAGTTCGCGTGGGAGCTGCTCACCACGCCCGTCGCGGACGGCGGTTACGGCCTGGAGCCCGAGAAGCTCTGGATCACCGTCTACCAGGACGACGACGAGGCCGAGCAGATCTGGCGCGAGGTCATCGGCGTGCCCTCGGAGCGGATCCAGCGCCTGGGCATGAAGGACAACTTCTGGTCGATGGGCGTGCCCGGCCCGTGCGGCCCCTGCTCGGAGATCAACTACGACCGCGGCCCCGCCTACGGCGAGGAGGGCGGCCCGGCGGTCAACGGCGAGCGCTACCTGGAGATCTGGAACCTGGTCTTCATGCAGTACGAGCGCGGCCACGGCGACGGCAAGGACGGCTTCGAGATCCTCGGCGACCTGCCGAGCAAGAACATCGACACCGGTCTGGGCCTGGAGCGGCTGGCGGCGATCCTGCAGGGCGTCGACAACCTCTTCGAGATCGACACCAGCCGTATGATCCTCGACCGCGCCGCCGAGCTGACCGGCCACACCTACGGCGCCGACCACAAGTCGGACGTCTCGCTGCGCGTGGTCACCGACCACATCCGCACCGCCGTCATGCTGATCGGCGACGGCGTCACCCCCGGCAACGAGGGCCGCGGCTACGTGCTGCGCCGTATCCTGCGCCGCGCCATCCGCAACATGCGGCTGCTGGGCGCCACCGAGCCGGTGGCCCGGGAGCTGGTGGACACCACCATCAAGGCGATGTCCCCGCAGTACCCGGACCTGGAGGCGGACCACAAGCGGATCGACACGGTCGCCGTCGCCGAGGAGACCGCCTTCCTGCAGACCCTGCGCAGCGGCACCCAGCTGCTGGACGCCGCGGTCACCGAGACCAAGCAGGCCGGCCACGCCGCCCTCTCCGGTGAGCAGGCGTTCAAGCTGCACGACACCTACGGCTTCCCGATCGACCTGACCCTGGAGATGGCCGAGGAGCAGGGCCTGCAGGTCGACGAGGCCGGCTTCCGCCGCCTGATGCAGGAGCAGCGCGACCGGGCCAAGGCGGACGCCAAGGCCAAGAAGATGGGCCACGCGGACGTGGCGGCCTACCGCGAGGTGGCCGACCGGTCCGGCGCCAGCGTCTTCACCGGCTACACCGCCACCGAGGGCGAGGCCACCGTGGTCGGCCTGCTGGTGGACGGCGCGCCGGCGCCGGCCGCCACCGAGGGCGACGAGGTCGAGATCATCCTCGACCGCACCCCGTTCTACGCCGAGGGCGGCGGCCAGCTCGCCGACCACGGCCGGATCCGGCTGGACTCCGGTGCCGTGGTGGAGATCCGCGACGTGCAGCAGCCGGTGCCCGGTGTCTTCGTGCACTCCGGCGGCGTGCTCTTCGGCGAGGTGGTGCTCGGTGCCTCCGCGTACGCGACGATCGACATCGACCGGCGCCGCGCGGTCTCCCGGGCGCACTCCGCCACCCACCTAACCCACCAGGCGCTGCGCGACGCGCTCGGCCCCACCGCGGCCCAGGCCGGTTCGGAGAACGCCCCGGGCCGCTTCCGCTTCGACTTCGGCTCGCCGGCCGCCGTTCCCGGCAGCGTGCTGACCGACGTCGAGCAGAAGATCAACGAGGTGCTGACCCGCGAACTGGACGTCACCGCCGAGGTGATGACCATGGACGAGGCGCGCAAGCAGGGCGCCATCGCGATGTTCGGCGAGAAGTACGGCGACTCGGTCCGGGTGGTGACCATCGGCGACTTCTCCAAGGAGCTGTGCGGTGGCACCCACGTCGGCAACACCGCCCAGCTGGGTCTGGTGAAGCTGCTCGGCGAGTCCTCGATCGGCTCCGGGGTGCGCCGGGTGGAGGCGCTGGTCGGCGTCGACGCCTACAAGTTCCTGGCCCGCGAGCACACCGTGGTGGCCCAGCTGACCGACCTGGTCAAGGGCCGTCCGGAGGAGCTGCCGGAGAAGATCTCCGGGATGCTCGCCAAGCTCAAGGACGCCGAGAAGGAGATCGAGAAGTTCCGGGCGGAGAAGGTGCTGGCCGCCGCCGCGGGGCTGGCCGAGGGCGCCGAGGACGTGCGCGGGGTGGCGCTGGTCGCCGCCCGGGTGGCCGACGGCACCGGCGCCGACGAGCTGCGCAAGCTGGTCCTGGACGTGCGGGCCCGCCTGGGCTCGCGCCCGGCCGTGGTGGCCGCCTTCACCGTGGTGAACGACCGTCCGCTCACCGTCATCGCCACCAACGAGGACGCCCGGGCCCGTGGCGTCAAGGCCGGTGAGCTGGTCCGCACCGCCGCCAAGACCCTCGGCGGCGGTGGCGGCGGCAAGGACGACGTGGCCCAGGGCGGCGGCAGCAACCCGGCCGCGGTCGGCGAGGCGATCGAGGCCGTGCGCGCCCTGGTCGCGGAGCGCGCCGCCTGATGGAGGAGCAGGAGCGGGCGCCCTGGCGCCGGGGCCGGCGGATCGCCGTGGACGTCGGTGACGCCCGGATCGGGGTCGCGTCCTGCGACCCCGACGGGCTGATCGCCACGCCCGTGGAGACGGTCCCCGCCGGGGGCCGCTCCCAGGCCCGGCTCAAGGCGATCGTCGAGGAGTACGACGCGATCGAGGTGGTGGTCGGCCTGCCGCGCTCGCTCAGCGGCAAGGAGGGCCCGGCGGCGGCCAAGGTCCGCGGTTACGCGGGCCGGCTGGCCGCGCTGCTCGCCCCGGTGCCGGTCCGACTGGTGGACGAGCGGATGACCACGGTCACCGCGGCCCAGGGCATGCGGGCCTCCGGGGTGAAGGCCAAGAAGGGCCGCTCGGCGATCGACCAGGCCGCCGCCGTGGTGATCCTGCAGGCCGCGCTGGAGACCGAACGGGTGAGTGGTCGCCCGCCCGGCGAGAGTGTCGCACCGATCAGCTGATCAGTCGGTCGTAACGTTTTTCCCCGAGGGGCCCGTCCGGACGCGTCCGGACGGGCCCCGTCGTCTTGACCGGGCCCCACGCTCGACTGGGGCGCCAACCGGGGAATCGCCGACACCAGGGGCGGACGCGATGGACCAGGATGAGCTGCCGGGTCTGACCCCGGGACACCTCGGGGCCCCGACGCCCGAGCCGCAACCGGCGCCACGCTCGGAGTGGTCACCGGCGGTCGATGCGACCGAGGGGCGCGCGCCGTCGACCGAGCCCCCCGAGCCGCCCGAACCCAGGACCGGCCGGACCGGACTGGCGTGCGGGATCACCGTCCTGCTGCTCGCGCTGCTGGCGGGGGGCGTACTGGTGGCCGGGCACGCGCTGCTCAGCCGGACCGTGCCCCGGCTGCCCGCCGACTACGCCGGCACCGGGCGCGGCACGGTGGTCCAGCTCTCGGTGCCGCAGGGCGCCACCCTCACCCAGATCGGCCGGCTGCTGCAGCAGAACGACGTGGTGGCCAGCATCGCGGCCTTCGTGGCCGCCGCCTCCGACGACGGCACCGGGACCGGGGGCGGCAAGCGGATCCAGCCGGGCAGCTACGCGCTGCGCCACCACATGTCGGCGGACGCCGCCCTGGCGGTGCTGGACAACCCGGCCAACGCCAACGCGCTGACCATCCCCGAGGGCCGCCGGGCCAGCCAGGTCTACCAGGCCGTCGACCAGCGGCTCGGGCTGCCGGCCGGCACCGCCGAGCAGACCGCGAACCAGCACCTGGCCGACCTCGACCTGCCGGACTTCGCGGGCGGCCACCCCGAGGGGCTCTTCTACCCCTCCACCTACACCGTGACCAAGGACACCACCGCGCTCGGCCTGCTCCAGGAGATGGTGCAGCGCGGCACCCGCGAGTACACCGCCGACGGGCTGGCCCACCCGGTGGTCGGCGGGCTGACGTCCTACCAGGCGCTGGTGGTGGCCAGCCTGGTCCAGGCGGAGTCGGACAACCCGGACGACATGGCGAAGGTGGCCCGGGTGATCTACAACCGGCTGGCCCGCTCGATGCCGCTCCAACTGGACTCCACCATCAACTACGCGCTGGGGCGCACCACCCTGAACACCACCGCGACCGACACCCAACTGGACTCGCCCTTCAACACCTACCGCGCGCCGGGCCTGCCGCCCACCCCGATCGACAACCCGGGTCAGGATGCCCTACATGCCGCACTCGAACCGGCTCCGGGGGATTGGATCTATTTTGTGACAGTACGCCCTGGCGACACAAGGTTCACCGACAGTGAGCAACAGCACCGCAAGAACGTCGACGACTTCAACGCCTACCAGGCCAAACACGGTGCCTCGCCGGGGTCTTCGGACACACCGTCGGCGGGGTCGGCGACCGGATCGGGCGCTCATTGACCATCCGGAGCGGTACCGTGCGGTACGGTAACGTCTCCCCCCAGGCGCTGCGCTAGCACGCCAATTCGAGATGTTGCCGGGACGCCGTCCCGGACGGCCGGTCCGTTCTCCGTCCGTCTCCGTCGGCCAAAGGGATTCGATGACTGATCTGGGTCGGGGCTACGGCTCCCAGCCGTGGCACCCCGCCGAGCCCGGCTACGGTGAGCAGCCGCAGCAGGCGGCCCCGGGCGGACCGGACTACGTCCCGCAGGATCCCTACGCCACGGGTCAGTACCCGGCGCAGGCGCAGGAGCAGTACCTCCGGCAGCAGCAGGGCTACGTCCCGGCGGACCCGTACCAGCAGCAGTGGCAGCAGCAACCGCAGCCCCAGCCGCAGCCCGGTCCGCAGCCGCCCGGCGGCTACCAGCCGTACCCGCCGCAGGGCGGCTACCAGCAGCAGACCGGCTACGCCCCCCAGCCCGGCTACCCGCAGCAGGGCGCCTTCCCGCAGCAGCAGGGGATGCCCCAGCAGGGCGCCTTCCCGCAGCAGCAGTCCATGCCCCAACAGGCGATGCCGCAGCAGGCCGTGCCCCAACAGGCCATGCCCCAGCAGGCCATGCCCCAGCAGGGCTTCCCCCAGCAGCAGTTCGGCCGCCCCATCCCGCAGCAGCAGCCGGTCGCGGCGCCGATCCCGCAGCAGCAGGCCGCCCCCGCCCCGGCCCCCGCCCGGCGCCGCCCGGCCGGCCCCGGCCCGGACGGCATCGACTGGGAGGCCGAGGCCGCCGCCCTGGACGCCGCCGAGTCGGGCACCGCGGAGCCGTACGCCGACGAGCAGTTCGCCGACGGCGAGGTGTACACCGAGGAGGAGTACACCGAGGAGTACACCGACGAGGAGTACGCCGAAGGCGAGCACCCCGAGGACGAGTACGCCGCGGAGGGCGAGCAGCACCAGTCCTTCCTGGGCGAGGAGGACACCAGCGAGGAGGCCCAGGCCAAGCGGAAGGCCAAGGGCAAGAAGTCCGGCCTGCGCAACAGCGGTGCCTGCCTGGTGGTCGCGCTGGCCCTGGTCGGTGCGATGGGCGGCGCCGCCTGGTGGGGCTACGGCTTCTACAAGAAGACCTTCGGCCCGCCGGCGGACTTCACCGGCGACGGCAGCGGCGCGGTGACCATCACGATCGCCGACGGCGCCAGCGGCACCGACATGGGCAACACCCTGCTCGCGGCCGACGTGGTCAAGAGCACCGGCGCCTTCGTCAACGCCTACGGCAAGAACCCCAAGGGCAACACCATCCAGCCCGGCACCTACACGCTGCACCACGAGATGTCGGGCGCGGCCGCCGTGCAGCTGCTGGTGGACTCCAACGGCGGCAACGCGCTGATCATCCCCGAGGGCACCCGGGCCGCCGACATCTACACGATGATCGACAGCAAGCTGAAGCTGCAGGCCGGCAGCACCGCGAACGTGGCCAAGACCCAGGTGAACAACCTCGGCCTGCCCGCCTACGCGCAGGGCAACCCGGAGGGCTTCCTCTTCCCGCAGAAGTACTCGATCACCCCGGGCATGCAGCCGGTGGACCTGCTCAAGCAGATGGTCGCCGCCTCGGTGCAGCACTACCAGGACCTCAACCTGGACGCGGGCGCGCAGAAGATCGGCCTGCAGAACGGCTACCAGGTGATCGTCGAGGCCAGCATCCTGCAGCGCGAGGGCAACAACGACAACGACTTCGGCAAGATCGCCCGGGTCCTCTACAACCGCCTGAACAACCCCAGCGCCACGCAGGGCAAGCTGCAGCTGGACACCACGCTGCAGTACGCGCTCGGCCGCAACAACTTCAGCGCCGCCGAGCGCGAGGGTGACAAGAGCCCGTACAACACCTACGTGAACAAGGGCCTGCCGCCGACCCCGATCTCCAACCCGGGCGACGCGGCGATCCAGGCCGTGCTCTCGCCGACGCCGGGCGACTGGGTGTACTTCGTGGCCGTGTCGCCGACCGACACCCGGTTCGACGTGACCTTCGCCGACTTCAAGAACGACGTGAAGGCGTACTGCACCGCGCACAACCAGACCTTCGACGACAAGGACGCCACCTGCAACGCCTCGTGACGCCACCCGGGGCCGGCAGTGGTTGGGAAGGACCACCACACGTGACCACGCACCACCGGCCGCACCGCGCGGCCGTCCTCGGCATGCCGATCGCGCACTCGCTCTCGCCGGTGCTGCACACCGCGGCCTACCGCGAACTCGGCCTGACCGACTGGGAGTACGGCCGGTACGAGGTGGACGAGGCGGGCCTGCCCGGCTTTGTGGCCGGGCTGGAGCCGGGCGCCTGGGCCGGGTGCTCGCTGACCATGCCGCTGAAGCGGGCGATCATCCCGCTGCTGGACGAGGTGAGCGAGACCGCGCTCGCGGTGGACGCGGTCAACACCCTGGTCTTCGAGGCCGACGGCCGCCGCACCGGCGACAACACCGACGTGCCGGGCCTGGTGGCGGCGTTGCGCGAGCGCGGCATCGAGAAGGTGCCGAGCGCCGCGGTGCTGGGCGCCGGGGCCACCGCCTCCTCGGCACTGGCCGCGCTGGCCCGGCTGGGCGCCGCCGAGGTCACCGTGTACGTGCGCAGCCCCGAGCGGGCCCGTGAGATGCAGGCGCTCGGCGAGCGGCTCCAGGTCGCGGTGCGCACCGCCGACTGGGCGCGCGGGGCCGAGGCGCTGGCCGGCCCGCTGACCGTGGCCACCACCCCGGTGGGGGCCACCGACGCGTTCGCCGGGCAGCTGACCGCGACCCCGGGCGCGCTCTTCGACGTGCTCTACCACCCCTGGCCGACCCCGCTGGCGGCGGCCTGCGCCGAGCACGGCGCCACCGTGCTCGGCGGGCTCGACCTGCTGGTGCACCAGGCGGTGCTGCAGTTCGAACGGTTCACCGGGATCACCCCGGGCCCGCTGGCCGCGATGCGGGCGGCCGGCGAGGCGGCGCTGGCCGGACACTGACGGCTGGGCCGCGCCGCGCGGGGTCAGTGCGCGCCGCGCGGCTCCCGGCCGCGCAGTACCGCGACCAGCCCGGCCAGCGAGACCACCGCCCAGACGCCCTCGAGCAGCAGGAAGCCCCACTGGGCGGTGAGTCCGGCCTGGACGGCCAGGATCGTCGAGCCGCAGAGGTTGAGCAGCAGGTAACTGCGCGCCCGCGCGTTCAGACGCCCCCACTGCGCCAGCGCGAACGGGATCAGGATGAGGATCGAGCCGAAGATCTGCACGGTCTGTTCCATGACGGCACCCTCTCTGGGATGCGTCGTCTTGTCGGACCGGGTACGGCGCGTCTCGTCCGGTGGCCGCGCGATCGCGACCGACCACCATTGTGCCCCATCTCCCCGGCGCGGCGTCGGGTACCGGGCGCCGCCCGCCGATCCGTGCCGTCGCCGCGCCCCGGACGCGCCCGTCCCGACCTGGGACGACGGTGTCCGGTCTGCGGACCTGTGGCTTCTTCGGGGGTCGGACGTGAAAGGATCAGGGCAAAGCCTTGCCGTTCGATGAAGGAGCACCGTTGGGTACGTTGCGCTGGCTCACAGCGGGGGAGTCGCACGGGCCGGCCCTGGTGGCCACGCTGGAGGGGTTGCCCGCGGGCGTGCCGGTGACGACCGGGGCGGTTGCGGAGGCGTTGGCCCGGCGTCGGCTCGGGTACGGGCGGGGTGCTCGGATGAAGTTCGAGCAGGACGAGGTGACCTTCCTCGGTGGGGTGCGGCACGGCGAGACCATGGGCAGCCCGGTGGCGATCATGGTCGGGAACACCGAGTGGCCCAAGTGGGAGCAGGTGATGTCGGCCGATCCGGTGGACCCGGACGTCCTGGCCGGTCTGGCGCGCAATGAGGCGTTGACGCGGCCGCGGCCGGGGCATGCGGATCTGGCGGGGATGCAGAAGTACTCGATCGAGGAGGCGCGGCCGATCCTGGAGCGGGCCAGTGCGCGGGAGACCGCGGCGCGGGTGGCGTTGGGTGAGGTGGCGCGGGCGTTCCTGCGGGAGACGTGCGGGATCGAGATCGTGTCGCACGTGGTGGAGTTGGGGGCGGCCAAGGCGCCGGCGGGGGTGGTGCCGCTGCCGGGTGACGAGGCGCGCCTGGATGCCGATCCGGTGCGGTGCCTGGACGAGGAGGCGTCGCGGCGGATGGTCGAGGAGATCGACCAGGCGCACAAGGACGGTGACACGCTGGGCGGGGTCGTGGAGGTGCTGGCCTACGGGGTGCCGGTGGGGCTGGGCTCGCACGTGCACTGGGACCGGCGCCTGGACGCCCGCCTGGCAGCGGCTCTGATGGGCATTCAGGCGATCAAGGGTGTCGAGGTGGGCGACGGCTTCGAGCTGGCCCGGGTACCCGGATCACTGGCGCACGACGAGATCGCCCCCGGCCCGGACGGTGTGCAGCGCCTGTCGGGCCGCTCGGGCGGCACCGAGGGCGGCCTGTCCACGGGTGAACTGCTGCGGGTGCGGGCCGCGATGAAGCCGATCGCCACCGTGCCGCGGGCGCTGCGCACGATCGATGTGCGTACCGGTGAGGAGGCGCGGGCGCATCACCAGCGGTCGGATGTGTGTGCGGTGCCGGCGGCCGGGATCGTGGCCGAGGCGATGGTGGCGTTGGTGCTCGCGGACGCGGTGAGCGAGAAGTTCGGTGGCGACCACGTGAGCGAGACCCGCCGCAACGTCCAGGGCTACCTCGACCACCTGGTGGTGCGGTGAGCGGGTCGCCCGCCGGGCCGTCGGTGATCCTGGTCGGCCCGCCCGGGGCCGGCAAGAGCACGGTCGGCCGACTGCTCGCCGAGCGGCTGGGCTGCGGGTTCCGGGACACCGACGCCGACATCGAGCAGACGGCCGGCAAGCCGATCCCGGACATCTTCGTCGAGGACGGCGAGCCGCACTTCCGGGAGCTGGAGGCGCAGGCGGTGGCCGCCGCGCTGGCCGAGCACACCGGAGTGCTGTCGCTCGGCGGCGGCGCCGTGATGGCGGACGCCACCCGGGCGCTGCTGGTCGGGCGTCCGGTGGCCTTCCTCGAAGTGGCGCTGCACGACGCGGTCAAGCGGGTCGGGCTGGACGCCCCGCGCCCGCTGCTCGCGGTCAACCCGCGCCAGCAGTGGCGCGAGCTGATGGAGCGCCGCCGCCCGCTCTACCTGGAGGTGGCGGCCGCCGCGGTCGCCACCGAGGGCCTGACCCCCGAGCAGGTGGCGGACGCGGTACTGGCAGCACTGGACCTGACGACAGCTGAAGGAAGCATGCGCAGCGACGACACCGTCACCATCAACGTCGGCGGCTCGGCCGGCCACGAGCCGTACGACGTGCTGATCGGTCATCAACTGCTCGGGGAGCTGAGCGGACTGATCGGCGGTCAGGCCCGCCGGGTGGCGATCATCCACCCGGAGGCGCTGTCCGCCACCGGCGAGGCGATCCGCGAGGACCTGGCCGCCGAGGGCTACGAGGCGATCGCGCTGCAGGTGCCGAACGCCGAGGAGGCCAAGAGCGCCGAGGTGGCCGCGTACTGCTGGTCGGTGCTCGGCCAGACCGGCTTCACCCGGTCCGACGTGATCGTCGGCCTGGGCGGCGGGGCCACCACCGACCTGGCCGGCTTCGTCGCCGCCACCTGGCTGCGCGGAGTGCGCTGGGTCTCGATGCCCACCACGCTGCTCGGCATGGTGGACGCGGCGGTCGGCGGCAAGACCGGCATCAACATCGCCGAGGGCAAGAACATGGTCGGCGCCTTCCACCCGCCGGTGGGCGTGCTGGCCGACCTGGCCACCCTGGAGACCGTGCCCAAGCACGACTACGTCTCCGGCCTGGCCGAGGTGATCAAGTGCGGCTTCATCGCCGACCCGGTGATCCTCGACCTGGTGGAGGCCGATCCGGAGGGCGCCAGGACGCCGGCCGGGCCGCACACCGTGGAGCTGATCCGGCGGGCGATCCAGGTCAAGGCCGACGTGGTCTCCGGCGACCTCAAGGAGTCGGGCCGGCGCGAGATCCTCAACTACGGCCACACGCTGGCCCACGCGATCGAGCGCAACGAGCGGTACAAGTGGCGGCACGGTGCCGCGGTCTCGGTCGGCATGGTGTTCGCCGCCGAACTCGGCCGGCTGGCCGGGCGGTTGGACGACGCCACGGCCGACCGGCACCGCACCGTGCTGGCCTCGGTGGGCCTGCCGCTGAGCTACCGCGCGGACGCCTGGCCGAAGCTGCTGGACGCCATGAAGATCGACAAGAAGTCGCGCGGCGACCTGCTGCGCTTCATCGTGCTGGACGGGCTGGCGAAGACCTCGGTGCTGGAGGGCCCGGACCCCTCGCTGCTGGTCGCGGCCTACGCGGAGGTGTCGGGATGACCCGGGTACTGGTGCTGAACGGCCCCAACCTCGGCCGGCTGGGCAGCCGCGAGCCGGACGTCTACGGCGCCACCTCCTACCAGGGGCTGGTCGAGCGCTGCACCGCGCTCGGCCGCGAGCTGGGCCTGGACGTCGAGGTCCGGGAGACCAACTCCGAGCTGCAGATGGTCCAGTGGCTGCACGAGGCGGCCGACGGCAAGCTGCCGGTGGTACTCAACCCCGCCGCCTTCACGCACTACTCGTACGCGATGCGGGACGCCGCGGCCCAGCGCACCGCGCCGCTGATCGAGGTGCACATCTCCAACCCGTACGCGCGCGAGGAGTTCCGGCACAACTCGGTGGTCGCCTCGGTCGCCTCCGGCACCATCGCCGGGTTCGGCCTGGGGTCGTACGAGTTGGCGCTGCGCGCCCTGGCGGAGCAGCTCACCACCAGGTGAGCGCGGCGGTGGTCCGCCAAGGAGCCGTGTGGAAGTGGGCTCCGCGGCGGGCCGCCGTGTAATCTCCCCGGCGGGAGGTGTGTCCGTGTCGCAGCAGTACGCAGGGGGAGTGCCCCCGCACCCGGCGGTGCCGCCACCGGTCCCGCCGAGCCAGAGCGTGCCGCCGCCCCCCGCGTCGCCGCCGGCCACGGCCACGGCCCCTGCGTCGCCGCCGCCACCGGCTTCCGTGCCGCCGGCGGCCCCGGCCGCTGCTCCGGCTCCTGTGCCGCCGCCCGTGCCGTCC
>NZ_JBNQTI010000176.1:0-16987 GCF_050325825.1 Kitasatospora sp. LaBMicrA B282 | reverse complement strand
GGGGGAGGAGCAGATAATGGTTAAGAGAAGGGATAAAGACCCTTAAGGTTGCTGACCCCCGCCGCAACACGCCGACGTGCGGGCGAGGGTGCCGAGTGAGCCGCCGCCGGTCGGGTAAGTGTTGGGGACAGCAGGGGCCGTCGGGGCCCCGGGGCCTTGAGGGGTGAGGTCATGACCGACAACGCCGCTGATTTCGTCGTGGAGGAGCTGGACCCGGAGGACCTGGAGTCCGGCGCCGACGAGCAGCTCCCGCCACGTGGTGAGCTTCCGCTGGAGGCCGCCGCAGACGTCGCCGACGCGTTCGAACAGACCCGCCAGGTCCCCGTCGACGACGACGAATACCCGCGCTGACCGGTGGCACACGGGGGTTGCCACCGGTCAGCGCGTCACCCGTCGGGGCCGGGCCGTAGGCCGCCCCCGGCCGGACCCGCCGCGCCGGGGCGGGCCCGTAGGGCCGGGGCGGGCCGGGCCCGGGTGGCCCCTCAGACCCGCAGCGAGACCGGGTAGAGCCGCAGCCACCGGTCCAGCTCCAGCAGGATCTCCGAGGCCTTCCTGGCCCACTGCGGGTCCCGGGTCGGTGCCAGGGCCGCGGCCACGGCCGCCGGGTCGGCCAGCGCCTGCCCCGGCGCCTTCGGATCGCCCGCCAGCTCGGCCAGCGCGCGGCGCAGCGCCAACGGGTAGCCCGGGTCCTGGGTGGCCGGGTAGGGGCTCTTCACCCGCTCCGCGATCTCCTGCGGCAGCAGCTCGGCGGTGGCCGCCCGCAGCAGGCTCTTCTCCCGCCCGTCGAAGGACTTCATCGACCACGGGGTGTTGAAGACGTACTGCACCAGCCGGTGGTCGCAGAACGGCACCCGGACCTCCAGGCCGCTCGCCATGCTCATCCGGTCCTTGCGGTCCAGCAGCAGCCGGACGAACCGGGTCAGGTGCAGGTAGCAGACCTCCCGCATCCGGCGCTCGTGCGGATCGGCGCCCGGCAGGTGCGGCACCTCGGCGAGCGCCTCGGCGTAGCGGTCGGCGGTGTAGCCGGGCAGGTCGAGCCGGGCCAGCAGGTCGGGGTCGAGCAGGCTGTGCCGCGGGGCGGCGCCGCGCCCGGCGAGCGCGTCCACCGACCCGAGCCAGGGGAAGGTGTCGGCGTAGACCGCTGCCCGCCGGTGGAACCAGGCGTAGCCGCCGAACACCTCGTCCGCCGACTCGCCGGAGAGCGCGACCGTGGAGTGCCGGCGGACCTCGCGGAAGAGCAGGTACAGCGAGGTGCCCAGGTCGCCGAAGCCGGTCGGCAGGTCGGTGGCCCGCAGCACCGCGGCGAGGTGGCCGGGGTCGGTGAGCGCGGCGGCGTCCAGCAGGATGTCCCGGTGTTCGGCGCCGACGTGCGCGGCCAGCAGGTGGGCGTACGGGCCGTCCGGGGTCGGCCGGACGTCGTCGGGGGTGAAGTTGTCGGTCTGCCCCACGAAGTCCACCGAGAAGGAGCGCACCGGCCCCCGGCCGGTGTCGGCCAGCCCGCGTGCGGCCAGCGCGGTGATCGCCGAGGAGTCCAGGCCGCCGGAGAGCAGGCTGCACAGCGGCACGTCGGCGACCAGCTGGCGGCGCACGACGTCGTCCAGCAGCTCGCGGACCGTGGCGACGGTGGTCGGCAGGTCGTCGGTGTGCTCGGCGGCCTCCAGCGCCCAGTAGCGGTGGTCGGTCACGCCCTGGCGGCGGATCCGGAGCAGGTGGCCGGGGAGCACCTCGGCCATCCCCTGGTAGACCGCCTGGCCCGGGGTCTTGACCACGGCGAGCAGCTCGCGCAGCCCGTCCGGGCCGACCACGGGATCGACCGCCGGGTGCGCCAGGATCGCCTTGGGCTCGGAGCCGAAGAGCACCCCGTCGGGGGTCCGGAACCAGTAGAGCGGCTTCACGCCCATCCGGTCGCGCACCAGCAGCAGCTCCTCGCGCCGCGGGTCCCAGAGGGCGAGGGCGTACATGCCGTTCAGCCGCTCGGCGAAGCCGGCGCCCCACTGCAGGTAGGCGCGCAGCACCACCTCGGTGTCGCTGCGGGTGCGGAAGGCGTGGCCGTGGGCCTCGAGCTCGGCGCGCAGTTCCCGGTGGTTGTAGACCTCGCCGCTGTAGCTGAGCACCCCCAGCAGCCGGCCGTCCTGCTCGACCGTCATCGGTTGGCTGCCGCCGGCGATGTCGATCACCGCGAGCCGGCGGTGGCCCAGGGCGGCGTGCGCGGTGAGGTGCAGCCCGCCCGCGTCCGGGCCGCGGCAGGCCATGGTCGCGGTCATCGCCGCCAGCACCTCCTGCTGCCCGGTCAGCTCCCGGTCGAACGCCACCCAGCCGGCTATGCCGCACATGCGTGCCCCATCCGTGTTCGGACCGTGTTCGGGGCGTGACGCTACGCCCGGCCGGCGCGGCTGCGCCATGAGCGGGCCGGAATTGGCCGAAGAACGCTGGGGTGACCGGGAGCCGGCGGTGCGGGAGCGGCCGTCGTGCTTGGCGCGCCGGGTGTGCGGGGGCGGGCGTAGCGTGGAGCGAGAGTGCACATCGGGCACTCCCGTCCGCTGCGCAGACGCGTGGAGGTTGTCATGAGACTGAAGGACGAGCTCCCGGTCGACCACCGGCTGGCCCAGGTCTACCGCTACGGCGCCGGCCTCGGTGGCCTGCTGCTGTTGATCTGGGGCTGTTTCGGGGTGGCCGGGTCCCCCGGGTTCGTGTCGACCCACGGCAAGCACGTCGCCGGGATGTCGACCAACGGCGCGCTCGGCGTGCTGTCCATCATCGTCGGCGCGATCCTCATGATCGGTGCCGTGGTCGGGGGCAACTTCGCCTCCTGGCTCAACATGATCGTCGGCGCGGTCTTCTTCGTGGCCGGCTTCGTCGGGCTGATCGCCCTCCAGCGCGGCTGGAACTACCTGAACTTCCGGATGGTCAACGTCCTGTTCAGCTTCGTCTTCGGGCTGGTGATCGCCACCTTCGGGATGTACGGCAGAGTCAGCGGCCACCTGCCGCACGACAACCCGTACTGGCAGCGGCGGCACAGCGGTGACCGGGAGAAGGAGGAGGAGGTGGCGGGCCGCTGGCACGTGCCGGCCTTCAAGACCGTGCTGAAGCCGACCGTCCACCACTGAGCGGACCGCCGTCCGTCCCCGCACTCGCGGAACGGAACGGCCGACCGCACTCGCGGAACGGAACGGCCGACCGCACTCGCGGAACGGAACGGCTCGGCGCCCCGGTGCAGTACCGGGGCGCCGAGCCGTTCCGTCGGGACTGGGGGTTCGGGGCTCAGGCGGGCAGGTCGTCCAGGCGGAAGCCGACCTTCACGGTCACCTGGTAGTGCTGGATCGCACCGTCCGCGACGTGGCCGCGGATCTGCACCACCTCGAACCAGTCGATGTTGCGCAGGGTCTGCGACGCGCGGGTCAGGGCGTTGCGGATCGCGGCGTCGCTCCCTTCGTGGGAGGAACCGACGATCTCGGTCACCCGGTAGGTGTGCTCGGTCATCACGGCCTCCAAGGACGTGCGGCGTAAGCCTGGGACGGGGTCGGCTGACCCCTCCACCGTGCCGCATCCGCCCCCACCCCGCGCGGCGGAATGGTTCCCGTTCGTTGCTGGGTTCACTCGAACTAGTGATTGACCGTCAAGAATCGGACGCGAGTTCTCCCTTTCTCCTAACGTCCTGCCTGCCCACCAGACCGACAGGGAGGACCTCATGGCCACCGAGCCGCTCGACCCAGCCGCCACCGCAGCCCCGCCGACCGGCCCCGGCCTGACCCGCCGGCGCCTGCTGGCCGGCTCCGCCGCCCTCGGCGGCGCCGCCTGGCTGCTGCGCGGCGTGCTCACGCCCGAGGAGGCCGCGGCCGACACCGGCGTCCCGGCACTCGCCACCCCGCCCGGCTTCCCCGCCGGCATCGAGCTCTCCCGCCAGTCCTACGAGAACTGGGCCGGCGAGATCCACGCCGACCAGTTGTGGACCTGCACCCCGCACACCCCGCAGGACGTGGTCACCCTCGCCAACTGGGCGCACGCCCAGGGCTGGCGCCTGCGTGCCCAGGGCCACCGGCACACCTGGTCCCCGCTCACGGTGGCCGACGGCACCCCCGCGAGCACCCAGGTGGTGCTGGTCGACACCACCGCAAACCTCACCGCGATCAGCCCCGCCGGCACCGCGGACGCACCCGCGGTGCGGGCCCAGGCCGGCGCGGACATGGAGACGCTCCTCGCCGACCTGGCCGGCCGCGGCCTCGGGGTCACCCACTGCCCGGCACCGGGCGACGTGACGCTGGGCGGCGTGCTCGCCATCGGCGGTCACGGCACCGCGGTCCCGGCGGCCGGCGAGAGCGCCCCGCCCGGCCACGGCTACGGCTCGGTCAGCAACCTGGTCACCGAGCTGACCGCGGTGGTCTGGGACGACACCGCCGGCCAGTACGTGCTGCGCACCTTCGACCGCAGCGAGCCGGACACCGCCGCCTTCCTGGTCCACCTGGGGCGCTCCTTCATCACCGAGGCGGTGCTGCGGGCCGGCGCCGACCAGAACCTGCGCTGCCTGAGCCGGGTCGACGTCCCGGCGAGTCAGCTGTTCGCCGCACCGGGCGCCACCGGCGGCCAGGGCCTGGCCGACTTCATGGAGCAGAGCGGGCGGGTGGAGGCGATCTGGTTCGCCTTCACCGAGTTCCCCTGGCTCAAGGTCTGGAGCCTCAGCCCGCAGCAGCCGTTCACCTCGCGCGCCGTCGGCGAGCCGTACAACTACCCGTTCTCCGACAGCATCCCGACCCCGGTGGCCACCCTGGCCGGCGAGCTGGCCAGCGGTTCCTGGGCGCTGGCCCCCACCTTCGGGCAGCTCCAGTTCCTGATCGCCGCGATCGGCCTGACCGGTGACCTGACCGACGTGCTGCTCTCCGGCACCCTGCTGCAGGACCTGCTCACCCTGGACGTGGTCACCCACCTACTGGCCGGCGGCCTGCACTCCGACCTGTGGGGCCCGTCCCGCACCCTGCTGCAGTACGTCCGCCCCACCACGCTGCGGATGACCGCGAACGGCTACGCCGTGCTGGCCCGCCGCAGCGACGTCCAGTGGGTGGTCAACCAGGTCACCACCGGCTACCAGACGCTGCTCGGCGAGTACCAGGCGCGCGGCCAGTTCCCGGTCAACGGCGCGGTGGAGATCCGGGTCACCGGCCTGGAGGACCCGACCACCTGCGGCGTCCCGGGCGCCCAGCCGCCGCTGCTGTCGGCGATCTCGGCCCGTCCCGACCACCCCGAGTGGGACACCGCCGTCTGGTTCGACGTGCTCACCCTGCCCGGCACCCCCGGCCTGCACCAGTTCGGCCGCGACCTGGAGCAGCTGCTGCTCGCCACCTTCGACGGCACCCGGGCCGCGCTGCGGGTCGAGTGGTCCAAGGGCTGGGCCTACACCGCCGACGCCACCTGGGCCGACCCCGACGTGCTGGGCCGGGTGATCCCGGACAGCTACCGGGCGGGCACCGGCCCCGGCTGGGACACCGCCGTGGCCACCCTGAACCGGTACGACCCCGGGCGGGTCTTCGGCAACCCCTTCCTGGACCAGCTGCTGCGCTGAGCGGGCCCACCGCCGGGCCCGTCCCCGCCGGCCCCGGCCGGGCCGGCGGGGACGCTCGCGCACAATGTCCGCCATGACCAGCGAACACCCTTCCGGCAGCAGCACCCACGAGCTGACCGACCTGCTGCACCGCCGCCTCGACCGGATCGAGGCCCTGCTGACCGGCGACGTTCGCCGTCCCGCGGCTCCCGCCGACCAGGGCGCCGACCAGGCGGGTGAC
Source organism: Kitasatospora sp. LaBMicrA B282 (assembly GCF_050325825.1). Taxonomy (NCBI): domain Bacteria; kingdom Bacillati; phylum Actinomycetota; class Actinomycetes; order Kitasatosporales; family Streptomycetaceae; genus Kitasatospora; species Kitasatospora sp. LaBMicrA B282. The sequence goes on along the minus strand of NZ_JBNQTI010000176.1, from coordinate 11,213 downwards.
GGAGCCCCCGCCGCCGCCCCCGACGCCGCCGCCGACTCGCGCCCGGTCTGGCGCACCGAGACCGAGGCGGAGCAGCGCTGGGCCGTGACGGTGGCGATCCTGGTCGCCGTCGGCCTGCAACTCGCCCTCCCGGAGCGGCTGAGCATCCATCCGCGCTGGATGTTGCCCGCCCTGGAGGTCGGCCTGCTGGCCGCGCTGGTCGCGATGAACCCGCACCGCCGCCTGGACCGCAGCTCCCGCCTGCTGCGCGGGCTCAGCCTGGCGCTGGTCGCGGCGATCAGCCTGGCCAACGGCTGGTCGGCGGTGAAGCTGGTGCGCGACCTGCTGCACGCCGGCGGGGGCGCCGGCGCGGTGTCGCTGCTCGGCACCGGCGGGGCGGTCTGGGCCACCAACGTGATCGCCTTCGCGCTCTGGTACTGGGAGTGGGACCGCGGCGGCCCGGTCGCCCGGGCCCGCGGGCGGGCCGACTACCCCGACTTCCTCTTCCCGCAGATGCAGCAGCAGGGCATCGCCCCCGACGACTGGGAGCCGGGGTTCCTCGACTACCTCTACGTCGCGTTCACCAACGCAACGGCGTTCAGCCCGACCGACACCATGCCGCTCTCGCGCTGGGCCAAGCTGCTGATGATGCTGCAGTCCGCGGTCTCGCTGCTCACCGTGCTGCTGGTGATCGCCCGCGCCGTGGGCATCCTGCAGTGACAGGGACAGGGACAGACATAGTGACCCGGTGCCCGGGGACCCATGGCCGCGGCAGAATGGACGGGTGACCAGTGCCGCCGAGCCGGCTGGCGCGGGCCCGGTGGACGAGGCCCTGCGGGTGCGTCCGGCGCCCGCGCTGCGCCCCTACGTCGCCTGGTACTCCGGGTACCGCCAGCGCGGGGTGGATCCCGCCGTGCACCACGGGCTGCCCTCGCCCCACCTGACGCTGATCCTCACCCTGGACGAGCCGCTGCACCTCGCCGGGCACCCCGACCCCGCGCAGCCCCCCGGCAGCTACCGCACCCTCCTCGGTGGCCTGCACACCAGCCCCGCGCTGATCACCCACGACGGGTGCCAGTCCGGGGTGCAGGTCGCGCTCGGCCCGCTCGGCGCGCGGGCGCTGCTCGGGCTGCCGGCCGGGGAACTGGCCGGCTGGGACTTCCCGGCCGACGAGGTGCTCGGCCGGTGCGCGGCGGAGGGGCAGGAGCGGCTGCGCGCGGCCGCGGACTGGCCCGGGCGGTTCGCCGCCGTCGACCGCTGGCTGACCGAGCGGCTCGCCGCGCACCTCTCCGGGCGGGCCTCCGCAGCCCGACCGCCGGCACCCGAGGTGGTGCAGGCCTGGCGGCTGTTGCTGGCCGGGGCCGGCCGGCCCGGTGCGCCGACGGTCGCGGCGCTGGCCGACGAGGTCGGCTGGAGCGGGCGCCACCTGGCCGCCCGGTTCCGCAGCGAGATCGGCCTGACGCCGAAGGCGGCCGCCCGGGTGATCCGGTTCGACCGGGCCCGCCGGCTGCTCACCGCGCGGGCCGCCGCGGCCGGTGGCGGCAGCGCAGGCGGCGTCGGCAGCGCCGGCCTGGCCGAGCTGGCGGCGGACTGCGGGTACTTCGACCAGGCGCACCTGGCCCGCGAGTTCCGTGCGCTGGCCGGCAGCCCGCCGAGCCGCTGGCTGGCGCAGGAGGGCGGGCGCGCGGGTGCGGCGGCGCGCCCAGGTTCCGAAACGTCCAAGCCGGGTGGGGGAGGGGACGCGCAGGCTGGTGGTGTCCCGGGGTGAACCCGGGGAGGCGAGGACCGAGGAGGCTTGGTCACCATGGATGGATCCACCAGCGCAGCCGGCGCCGCAGCCGCCGCTGCGGCATCGACCACCGGCACGGCGTTCGAGCTGGACGGGGTGGCCCCGCCCGCCGCCGGGGCGCCGGCACCACAGGTCTGGCCCACGCTGCGGGCCAACGACGCCCGGGCGTTGATCCGCTTCCTGGTCGAGGCCTTCGGCTTCGAGGAGGTCGTCGTCTACGGCGAGGGCGAGCTGGTCGAACACGCCCAGCTGGCCTGGCCGGAGGGCGGCGGGCTGATGCTGGGCTCGGTCCGGAAGAGCGCCGCCGACCAGTGGGCCCTGCAACCCGGCGGCTTCGGCGCCTACGTGGTCACCGACCGGCCCGACGCCCTGTACGAGCGGGCCAGGGCGGCCGGCGCGGAGATCGTCACCCCGCCGCACACCACCGACTACGGCTCGCGCGACTTCAGCGCCCGCGACCCGGAGGGCAACCGCTGGTCCTTCGGCAGCTACCGCGGCGAGCCGCGACCGTAGCGGAGGTCCAGGGCGGCAGGCGCCGGGCCTGCGCCGCCGGGCCGGAGTCACCGGGCCTGCGCCGCCGGGGTGACCCGGGCGGCGGGCGGAAATACCGGGGCGCCCGGGGCGGCTGTGCTCGATGGCGGCACTGCACCCGAGCGGTGTCCCGGAGCCGACGGAGGTGGCAGTCGCCATGGGCGAGTACCGGATCGAGCACGACTCGATGGGCGAGGTGCGGGTGCCCGCCGCCGCGAAGTGGCAGGCGCAGACCCAGCGGGCGGTGGAGAACTTCCCGGTCTCCGGCCGCCCGCTGAGCCGCGCCCACATCGCGGCGCTGGCCCGGATCAAGGCCGCCGCCGCCAAGGTGAACGCCGAGCTGGGCATCGTCGAGGCCCCGGTCGCCGAGGCGATCCGGGCGGCCGCCGCCGAGGTGGCGGAGGGGCGGTGGGACGCCGAGTTCCCGATCGACGTCTTCCAGACCGGCTCCGGCACCTCCTCCAACATGAACACCAACGAGGTGCTGGCCACCCTGGCGGGCGAGCGCCTGGGCCGCCCGGTCCACCCGAACGACCAGGTGAACGCCAGCCAGTCCTCCAACGACGTCTTCCCGTCCTCCATCCACATCGCGGCCGCCGCCGCCGTCACCCAGGATCTGTTGCCGGCCCTGGACCACCTGGCCGGGGCGCTGGAGGCCAAGGCGGACACCTTCGCCACCGTGGTCAAGGCGGGTCGCACCCACCTGATGGACGCCACCCCGGTCACCCTCGGGCAGGAGTTCGGCGGCTACGCGGCCCAGGTCCGCTACGGGCAGGAGCGGCTGCGGGCCACCCTGCCGCGGGTGGCCGAGCTGCCGCTGGGCGGCACCGCGGTCGGCACCGGGATCAACACCCCGCCCGGCTTCGCCGCCGCCGTGATCGCCGAGCTGGCCCGGGAGACCGGCCTGCCGCTGACCGAGGCCCGCAACCACTTCGAGGCCCAGGGCGCCCGGGACGGCCTGGTCGAGCTCAGTGGTCAGCTGCGCACCATCGCCGTCGGCCTCACCAAGATCGTCAATGACCTGCGCTGGATGTCCTCCGGGCCGCGCACCGGGCTCGGCGAGCTCAACCTGCCCGACCTGCAGCCGGGCTCCTCGATCATGCCGGGCAAGGTGAACCCGGTGATCCCCGAGGTGGTGGCGATGGTCGCGGCCCAGGTGGTGGGCAACGACGCCACCGTGGCGATGGCCGGCGCCAGCGGCAACTTCGAGCTGAACGTGATGCTCCCGGTGATCGCCCGCAACCTGCTGGAGTCGATCCAGCTGCTGGCCAACGCCGCCCGGCTGCTGGCCGACCGCACGGTGGCGGGCACCACCGCCAACGTCGAGCGGGCCCGCGAGTACGCCGAGTCCTCCCCGTCCGTGGTCACCCCGCTCAACCGGTACATCGGCTACGAGGAGGCCGCCAAGGTGGCCAAGCAGTCGCTCGCCGAGGGCCGGACGATCCGTCAGGTCGTGCTGGACCGCGGCTACCTCGAGCGTGGCCTGCTGACCGAGGCCCAGCTCGACGAGGCGCTGGACGTGCTGCGGATGACGCACCCCTGAGCGCCCCCGAGCGCACACCTCGGCGGTGGATCACGCCCCCTGGGATTCACCTGCTCGTAAGGTGCGCCGCCGTAGGATGGCAGGTTGCTACGGCGAACCTCGGGGGGCAGTGATGAGCGGATTCGACCAGGCCTGGGCGGCGGCTCCGGCGGCGGTGCGGCGCTGCCTGGAGCTGGCCCACCTCTCGCTGGCCGGCGGCGGGTTGGCGGTCGGCGCGGTGCTGGTGGACGGCGCGGGCCGGGTCCGCGCCGAGGGGCGCAACCGGGCCTACGACGGGCCCGGCGGCCCCGACGCCCTGCAGGGCACCCCGCTGGCGCACGCCGAGCTGAACGCGCTGGCCGCGGTCCGCACCGGCTGCGACCTGACCGGGCTCACCCTGTGGAGCACCCAGCAGCCCTGCACCATGTGCGCGGCCGCGCTCGCCTTCACCCGGGTCGGCGCGGTCCGTTACCTGGCCCCGGACCCGTGGGCGCAGGCCACCGGGCAGGCGCCCGCGGAGCCGGCGACGGCCGCTGCCGGACGCCCGGCCGAGGTGGACCCGGTCTGGCCGGTCGCCGCGAACCTGCTCTTCCTGCAGAGCGTGGTCGACGCCGCCGACCTGGACCACCCCACCGTGCGGCGCAACCGCGAGCTGGAGCCGGAGACCGGCGCGCTGCTGCGCCCGCCCGCGGACCGCGCCGCCGGGGGCCTGACCGAGCTGCTCGCCGCCCGCTGGCCGGACCTGGTCGCCGCCGCGGCGGCCCGCGCGCGGCGCACCGCGGGGCCGGTCGGGGTGCGCTGACCGCGGGCCCGGCCGCCCTGGTCGGAGCGGCGGGTCAGCGCCGTTCCAGCCGGGGGAAGACCACCTCGTCCAGCAGCAGCCCGAGGGCGACCGCCACCGGCACCGCCACCAGCGCGCCGACCAGCCCGAGCAGCGCCCCGCCGGCCAGCACCGCGAGCACGGTCACCACCGGGTGCACCGACACCGCGTACTTCATCGCGCGCGGCAGGATCAGGTAGTCCTCGGCGAGCCGGAAGACGACGTAGAAGGCCGCCGTGCCGAGCGCCACCGGGAACGAGACCACCAGCGCCACCAGCGAGACCACCACGCCGCCGATGGTCGAGCCGACCACCGGCACCAGGTCCATCAGCGCCACGAAGACCCCGAGCAGCGCCGGGTACGGCACGCCCCAGATCTCCAGCCAGCAGAAGGTGGCCAGGCCCGCGATCCCCGAGGTGGCCAGGTTGGCCAGCATGAACCGCCCGGTGCGGGTCAGGATCTCCTCCACCAGCGCCACCACCTGCTCGCGCCGGCTGGCCGGCACGAAGCGGTAGCCGTAGGCCTTGATGGTCGGCATGCCGGCCAGGAAGTACAGGGTCAGCATGGTCACCACCACCACGGCGGTCAGCGCGTTCAGCACCAGCCGGCCGGCCCCCAGCACGTCGCTGGCCAGCGTGGCGGCGTTGCCGCCGCTGAGCGCCTGGCGGGCCCGGGCGATCAGGTGGTAGTGGTCCTCCAGCCGGCCGAGCGTGGACTGGTGGTTGTGCAACTGCTGCAGCCAGTTCGGGATCGCCTTGGCCAGCGCACTGATCTCGTGGCTCAGCGGCGGCACCACCAGGGCGGTGAACCCGGCGACCAGCCCGAGCAGCAGCAGCACCAGCGCGGCCACCGCCCAGCCGCGGCGCAGCCCGCGCCGGATCAGCCAGGTGATCACCGGCTCCAGGCTGATCGCCAGGAAGAGTGCCAGCGTCACCAGGGTGAGCAGGCTGCTGAGCCGCAGCACCTCGCGGACCAGCAGGTAGGCGAGCATCGCCCCCAGGGCCAGGCCGAACCCGATCGGGAACCAGGACCGCGGCCGCCCCCGCCCGAGCTCGCTCAACGGATCGCCGCCTCCCTCGCCTGGCCGGCCGGCCGGAGTCGAGCCGCCGGCGGACCGCCGGTGCGCCGGCCGTCCGCCGCCCGCCACCGTCCGTCCACGATGCCACGCGCTGACCTGCGGCGCTCCGCGGCGGGGTCCGTGCGAGGGGGCCGTGCTCCGGGTACGGTCGGATCCAGACCGGGCCCGGCACGGCCGGGCGGCGAGGAGGCGCAGCGATGACCCAGGCGGCGGCAGGCGGGGCGGCAGGCGGCCCGGGCGGCGGTGGGGTGGCGGCGGGGGCCAAGGGCGCGGTGGTCCGCTGCGTGCCCGCGCTGCCCAGCTGGGTGAGCCTGATGACCGGTGACCTGGACGCCGCCGAGGAGTTCTACGGCCGGCTGCTCGGCTGGACCTTCAGTCAGGGACCGGACCGGTGGGGCCCCTACCGGCGCGCAATGATCGACGGAGTGCCGGTGGCCGGCCTCGGCTCCTCGGTCGACCTGCAGCTGCCGGTCGCCTGGACCAGCTACTTCGGCACCGAGGACGCCGACGTGATCGCGGAACGGGTGCGGGCCCGCGGTGGCACGGTGGCGATCGGCCCGCTCGGTTTCGACGCCGGGCGCCTGGCCGTGGTGGCCGATCCGGCCGGTGCGCCGTTCGGGGTCTGGGAGGGCCCGATGGACACCGGGCCGGTGCTCAGCGCGATCCCCGGCGCCCCGGTCTGGATCGAGCTGCGCACCACCGACGCGTTCGCCGCCGCGCTCTTCTACGGCGAGGTCTTCGCCTGGGACAACCGCGAGGCGGAGCACCTGGAGGTGCGCTGGGAGCACGACCGGGTGGTGCTGCGCACCGGGCGGCGCAGCGTGGCGGCGCTGGCGCAGGTCACCGACCCGGAGGAGCGTCCCATGTGGCACGTCTACTTCTCGGTGCCGGACGCCGACCGGGCCGCGGAGCTGGCCGACCGGTTGGGCGCCGACGTCTTCGGTGAGGTGCGGGACAGCCCCTACGGCCGGGTGGTGCAGCTGCGCGACCCGCAGGGCGGCCGGTTCTCGCTGATCGGCCCGCCGGACCACTGACGGTCGTGGGGGTGACGGCTGCGGGGGTGATGGTCGCGGGGGTGACGGTCGGTCACTCCGGCGCGTCGGCGCCGACCGTGGCGCCGCACCGCCAGCAGGTGGCCGGCGGGCGCTGTTCGGTGATCGCACCGCACTCCGCGCAGACCAGGTGCAGCAGGCAGGCCGGCTCGCCGCCCGCGGGCTCCGGGGCGGGCCGGGGCTGCTCGGTCGGCGCGGTCGGCTCAGCCGGTGGTCGATCGGTCACCTTCCCATCGTAGGACGCCGTGCTGCCGCCGTTCGGGCGAACTCGTCCGGCCCGCCGTTTGCCGCCCGGCGACCCGGGTACCGCTGGGCTCAAGATCCACCCCGGTGGTCGACCGAGCAGAGGAGGCAGGATGGAGCACGACGCAGGTACCCCGAACGAGTCGGGCAGCCGCGCCGAGCAGTTGAAGAGGCAGCTCACCGTCGAGGAGGTGGAGCCGGTCGACGACGCCGAGCTCTACGCGGTCCTCGGCGAGGACTGACCGGCCCGCACCCCGCGGCCCCGCCTCACCGCTCGTCGGCCACCCACACGGTGGTCGCGTTGCAGAACTCGCGGATCCCGTGCCCGGAGAGCTCCCGGCCGTAGCCGGAGCGCCGGACCCCGCCGAACGGCAGCGCCGGGTGCGAGGCGGTCATCCCGTTGAAGAAGACCCCGCCCGCCTGGACGTCGCGCACGAAGCGCTCCTGCTCGGCCGGGTCGGTGGTCCAGACGTTGGAACTCAGCCCGAACGGCGTGTCGTTGGCCAGCTCGACGGCGTGGTCCAGGTCCTCGGCCCGGTAGAGCGTGGCGACCGGGCCGAACGCCTCCTCGTGGTGGATCCGCATCTTCCCGGTGATCCCGCTCAGCACGGTGGGCGGGAAGTACCAGCCCTCGCCCAGCCCGGGCGGCAGCTCCACCTCGCACTCCACCAGCGCGCCCTGCGCCAGCGCGTCCGCCACCAGGGCGCCCAGCTCCTCGCGGCCCTGCCGGGTGGCCAGCGGGCCGATCTCGGTGGCCTCGTCCATCGGGTCGCCGATCCGCAGCGCGGACATCCGGGAGACGAAGGCGGTGGCGAACTCCTCGTACACCTCGGCGTGCACGATGAACCGCTTGGCCGCGATGCAGGACTGCCCGTTGTTCTGCACCCGCGCGGTGACCGCGGTGCGGGCCGCCGCCTCGACGTCGGCCGACGGCAGCACCACGAAGGGGTCGCTGCCGCCCAGCTCCAGCACCGTCTTCTTGACCTCGTCGCCGGCCACCGAGGCCACCGCCCGCCCGGCGCCCTCGCTGCCGGTCAGCGTGGCCGCCGCCACCCGCGGGTCGCGCAGCACCTCGGCCACCGTGCCGGAGTCGATCAGCAGGGTCTGGAAGCAGCCGTCCGGGAAGCCGGCGCCGCGGAACAGGTCCTCCAGGTAGAGCGCGGTCTGCGGCACGTTGGAGGCGTGCTTCAGCAGCCCGACGTTGCCCGCCATCAGCGCCGGAGCGGCGAACCGGACCACCTGCCAGAGCGGGAAGTTCCACGGCATCACCGCCAGCACCACGCCCAGCGGGCGGTAGCGCACCCAGGCCCGGGACGCCCCCGCGTCCTGCACGTCCGCCGGCGACGGGTGCTCGTCGGCCAGCAGCTCCGGCGCCCGCTCGGCGTACCAGCGCATCGCCTTGGCACACTTGGCGGCCTCGGCGCGGGCGGCGGTGAGCGGCTTGCCCATCTCGGTGGTCATCAGCCGGGCGATGGTCTCGCGGTCGGCGTCCAGCAGTTCGGCGGCCCGGCCCAGCAACTGGGCGCGGCGGGCGAAGTCGGTCAGCCGGTACTGGGCGAAGGCCGCCTCGGCCCGGGCCAACCGCTGTTCCACGGCGGTCGCCGAGTAGGGCTCGAAGGTCCGCAGGGTCTGTCCGGTCGCCGGGTTCACGGTCGCGATCGCCATCGGTCGCCTCCAGGTCACGCGGGCGCCGGGCGGGGCCCGCTCGCGTCGAGCCTAGCCGCGGGCCCGGTTCCCGACTCGGCGGCGCGAGCGGGGCGCTGCTCCGTGCGGGTGCGCCGGGGGCCGGGGGCCGGGGTACGGACGGGCGGTGCGTCCGGCCGGCGGTGCGCCATGCTGGGGGCATGCCCGAGGGTGACACCGTCTTCCGCACCGCCGCCGAGCTGCACCGGGCGCTGGCCGGGCAGCGGCTGACCAGCGCCGAGCTTCGGGTGCCCGCGCACGCCACGGCCGACCTGACCGGGCGCCTGGTGCTGGCGGTGGTCCCGCGCGGCAAGCACCTGCTCACCCGGATCGAGGACGGGCTGACCCTGCACACCCACCTGCGGATGGACGGCCGCTGGCAGCTCTACCGGGCGGGCGAACCCTGGCACGGCGGGCCCGGGCACCAGATCCGGGCCGTGCTCGGCACCGCCGCGTGCACCGCGGTCGGCTACCGCCTGCCGGTGGTGGAGCTGCTGCGCACCGCCGACGAGGCCCGGGCGGTCGGCCACCTCGGCCCCGATCTGCTCGACCCCGACTGGGGCCCGGAGCAGGTCGCGGAGGCGGTGCGGCGGCTCGCCGCGGCGCCCGGGCGGCCGGTCGGGGAGGCCCTGCTCGACCAGCGGAACCTGGCCGGGATCGGCAACGTCTACGCGGCCGAACTGTGCTTCCTGCTCGGGCTCACGCCGTGGACGCCGTTCGGCGAGGTGCCGGCGCCGGACCGACTGGTCCAGCTGGCTCACCGGCTGCTGCACGCCAACCGCTTGCGCCCGGGCCGCACCACCACCGGCGAGCCGCGCCCCGACCGCAGCCTCTGGGTCCACGGCCGGGCCGGCCGCCCCTGCCGGCGCTGCGGCACCCCGATCCGCACCGCGCGGCACGGGGTGGCGCCGGAGCAGCGGGTGGCGTTCTGGTGCCCCCGCTGCCAGCGGGGGCCGCTGGCAGCGGGGTGAGGCGGGGCCGGAGCGAGGGGGCCGGGGTGCGGCGGAGCGCAGGGTGCCTCAGTCGGCGGGCCCGCTGCTCAGGTGGCCGAGCCGGCGGCCGCGCCGGTGGCCAGCTCGGCACCCCAGCGGTCGATCGCGGCGGCCAGGTCCAGCTGGCGCATGCCGGGCTCGTCGCCGGTCGGCCAGTCGGCCCGCGGCACCCGCCACATCACCTCGAACTCGTTGCCGTCCGGGTCCTTGGCGTAGAACGACTTCGACACCTGGTGGTCGGTGGCGCCGACCAGCGCGCCGCGCTCGGTCAGCTTGCGGCCGATCTCGGCCAGCTCGCCGAGCGTGCCGACCTCCCAGGCCAGGTGGTACAGGCCGACCCGGCCCGGCTGCGGGCCCGGCGCCTCGGCGCCGATCGCGAACAGGCCCAGGTCGTGGTCGTTCAGGCTGTCGGGCGAGCTGAGGAAGGCGGCCCGACCGGGGATCTCGACGTCCAGTTCGAAGCCGAGCACCTCGGTGTAGAAGGCGACGGCGCGGGCCACGTCGCGGATGTACAGCACCGCGTGGTTGAGACGGCGGACGGGCATGGTGATCGCTGCCTTTCGGGGGTCGGGCGGGACGTGTGTGGGGCGGGACGGGGACGGCGGGTGCCGGGGCGGGCAGGTGACGGTCAGGCGAGTTCGGGCTGGAGCCGCAGGGCGTGGCCCAGGGTGCGCGGGGTGCCGAGCGCCTTGGTGTGCAGGTAGCGGAGGTTGCTGGGGGAGGCGTGCACGCCGGTGGGCACCCGGCGGGCGACGGCGATGCCGTGCGCCGCGAGCTGGGCCGCCTTGCTCGGGTTGTTGCTGAGCAGCTCGATCCGCGGCATCCCCAGTGCGTGCAACATCTGGGCGGCGGCCGTGTAGTCCCGGGCGTCCTCGGGCAGGCCGAGCGCGGCGTTGGCGGCGTAGGTGTCGAGGCCGCCGTCCTGCAGGGCGTAGGCGTCGAGCTTGTTGTAGAGGCCGATGCCGCGGCCCTCCTGGCGCAGGTAGAGCAGGTAGCCGCCGTGTTCGGCGATCCGCTCGACGGCCTCGCGCAGCTGCGGTCCGCAGTCGCAGCGGGCCGAGCCGAGCACGTCGCCGGTCAGGCACTCGGAGTGCAGCCGGACCAGCGGGGTCGCGGTCGCCGCCGGGTCGCCCAGGGCGATGGCGAGGTGCTCGGCGCCGTCCACCAGGTCGTGGAAGGTCACCACGTCGGCGTCGACCTGGAAGCCGTCGCCGAACCGCAGTGGCACCCGCACCCGGGTTCGGACCCGGGCGGGGTGCGGCGGGGTGTTGGAGGGAGCGGCGCTGGTCATGAGGGTCTCCCGTCGGGTCGGGCCGGGCTTGCGAAGTAGTTCAAATTTGAATACAAGGGAACCGTACCGCCCCGCGGCTCTGAATTCAAATTTGAACTACTTCTTCGTGCCCCTGCCGTGCCCGATCCGCCGGGAGGCCTCAGCCGCGCCCGGGACCGGCCGCGGCGGCCCGCGGGCGGCCGGGCTGCTCGGGCCGCAGGCCCCAGGCGCCGGTCGGCCGGCCCGGCAGCCCG